>JAFYBJ010000013.1 GCA_017540265.1 Lachnospiraceae bacterium | reverse complement strand
GGCCATATGTCCGCCTCCTACTTCAATGCGTCTTTCAGCACGGACAGATTCTTCTCCATGATAGAAAGATATGTCGTACCGTTTTCAACGTCTTTTGCGGTCACAGACTGCATGGAATCCATGGTCAGGATCTGCTGATCCTTCGTCTGCGTATTCTGCACGATTGTTTCAGCGATCAGGTGATCTGTACCTTCAATGGTCATGACAGCAGGCAGCGAAAGCTCATCCAGTTTTTGAGACAGAAATGTAATCGTCTCAAAGCTGGCCTCAGTCTCGGCTGAGCAACCGACAAAAGCCGCATAGTAGGACAGACCGTAATCATCCACCAGATAGCGGAAAGGGAAGCGGTCCCCGAAGAGAATCGTCCTGACGGAAGCAGCCGAAACGGCAGCCTGATATTCTGCGTCAAGGGCGTTCAGTTTCTCTGCATATGCTGCAGCATTCTTTCTGTAGGACTCTGCATTGTCCGGGTCGATCTTCTGGACCGCATCGGAAATACTGTTCACAAGCACAGCCGCATTTTTCAGCGAGAGCCAGACATGTTCGTCGTACTCGATTTCGCCTTCCTCATGCTCGTGGTCATGGTCTTCGTCATGATCATCTTCGCCTTCATGCTCATGATCGTGATCTTCTTCCTGCATGCCCTCGATCACTTCTTCCTCCTTGACGGCATCGCCAAGGAGGTCCATAAGGTTGATGACGATCATGTCCTTGTTTGTTGCTTCCTTCAAAGCGTCATCCACCCATTCATCGGATTCTCCGCCGACATAGATGAACAAATCACAGGTCGAGATCTTCAGGATATCCTCCGCCGTGGGCTGGAAGCTGTGGAGATCGACGCCGGTATCTAAAAGCATCGTCACATCTGCTTTTGCCGGGTTGTCTCCGAGGATATTCATTATCCAATCATATTCGGGGAAAATTGTCGTTACGATTTGAATCTTGCCGGATTCTCCGGCAGGCTGTTTGCTGCCGGAGCTGCAGGCTGACAAGCAGCCTGCAATGAGCAGAACAGCAACGATAAGAGAAATAGCTTTTTTCACTGTAAAACCTCCATAATTGCTAATTTTAGGCGCAAAAATACAAGGGCATACTGATACCCAAAAGGGTATAGTTCCCCCTTGTCGGAGGTTTCCTTAATTATTCAGTCTGACTTTTCTGGAGACAAGCGTATCCTGTGAAACCGCAGCAATAACAAAAACTGCGGCAAGAAGAACAATAATAACAGGAGCAAAAGCGGCAAATCGCGCCGAAGTTCCATCGTCGATTCCGCGCAGGGTATTTTCACACTGATGGATGCAGGCGCAGATCGGACAGTCTTCGCCGCAGCAATCATGATCCGTTTCGGCGGCGATATAGAAAACAGAAAACAGAACGATAAAAAGCATCATCAATCCCATGATGCCGGCAGTAATTCTCAAAACTTTAGCCGTGCTTGAATTACGCATCGCTGTTTCCTCCTTCCTTAAGTTTTATGTTTATGTCACATGCATTGTTCGCACAGACCATTTTTTCAAAACTTTCTTATGGACATCCGGCTTTGCCCGGAAGTTTTTTATTACCAGGGGCGCTTATCGCCCTCATTTCCGCCTTCTCCTTCATTTCCATCCTTACCATTCCCGGATTGGCCTTTATACTCTTTATATTCTTCTTTTGCCTTATTCTGCTCTTCCAGGGCATCCCTCTGCTGCTTTTCAAGCTTCTTTCTTAATTTCTTTTCGCGTTCGCTCTCACCTTCGCTACCATTACTGTCATCTTCATTTTCATCATCATCGCCGTCATTTCCGTTGCCGCCCTGATCACCGTCATCTCCCTCACCGCTCTGCACACCGAGTTCAAGGAGCATACGCTTTAAAAGCTCTATCTCATCATATATATCATGATCTAACAGCTTTGCATCCGCCATATACTCTTCGGGTATGGTCATATCCGCATCCTTACCCTCTATACATCCATTTTCCGAAAGATCCTCTCTCGCATCGTTAAGCACAGATATGGCAGAAAAGATCTTTTCCACAAGGGCTTCCACATTTATCTCTTCTCCATTCTTAAATGCGGCAAACTCTTTATGTATCCCGTCAAGATCCACAGTCTTTGTGCGTGATATGGACATATTTATGCATGCCATTGCTTTCTTCCCACCGAGAACACCTTTTTCAAGAGCCTTCTCATACTGAACTATAGCTGCAGCATGGTCGCCCGCAGCAGCCCTTGCAATTCCGATATTATAATCCACCGCATAGGGATCCACCATCTCTATCCCGGAAACAAAACGTTCGGCATTTTCAAAATAAACATCCTTTTTGCTTCCTGCCACAAATGCAAGATTCACCGCCAGTCTTAAACCAAGAACAATAAAAAATATTCCGGCCGCAGCTCCAAGCACCGGCAACAGATAATGGAATATATTAAGCAGTCTGTATTTCCATTTCTTACTCATATATGATCACTCCCTGTATATAAGAGCCTCGGCAAAAAGAAGAATTATAAATAACGGAATGAATCTGTAATAGATGTCATCCCATGCATCCATCCCGCCTCTGTCCTCCATAACCTGTCTTGCCTTCTCAAGGGCTGCCACCGTCACGATATCCGCATCCTCCGGCCATTCCACATGTATAAAGGCTATATCCAGATCATCCGCTATACTCTTTAGATTATCCTTATCGATACGGCTCACTGCATCCATGTTCTTGTCATAATCATAGATATTATAGCCGTCCACATCCTTCATATTTGCGCCCTTTTCGCTTCCAAAACCCAGCACGGCGCCGCCGTCAGTCATCTTCTTTAAAGGGCTGAAATCCATGAGCTTATCCCCGTTTGTGATCTCGCCGTCGCTTATGAAGAAAACTATCCTCTGTCTTTCCTCATCCTTTCCCATATGCTCAAGCATGTATTTCATATCCTCATAAGGCGCATTTAAGGAACTTCCCTTTGCAACATATTTACTCGGATTTCTTAATGTGGTCACGGCATCACTTATAGACTGGGCATCCTGCGTAAGAGGCATGCGAATCTCACTCTCGCTTCCGAAGGTTATGAGTGCAAATGAACTTCCCTTAAGGGTTTCCATTATCCGGTCTATGGTATCCTCTGCTTCCTTCATACGTGTACCGGCCCTGCAGTCTTTTGCCCACATGCTTATGGTATTATCCACCACAAAGAGTACATCCAGATTAGGTCTCGTATATTCTACCTCATTATTCTTTACCATGGGACGGGCAAGCATAAATCCCGTATCCGCCACAAGTAAAAGAGAGATGATCACGGATGCCGTCTTTCTTATAAGGCTGCTGCCTCTTCTTATGCCGTTTAATGAAAGTGCAAAAAAAACAACTATCATCACGGGTATCATGAGCGCAATCGGAAAAACAGGTTCAAATCTCATCAGGCACCCACCCCCTTCGCAAACGCAAACAAAAGGAAACCCGCGATAAGGAAATACATGGCATTCTCCGGCTTATCCATGGTTCTTGTCATGCTTATCTCATCTACCTGCATCGCCTCATGCGCTTTTATCTTATTCAGAATATCGGAGGTATCAAAATCATCATCGGCAATATAAAATCCGCCTCCCGTATATTCCACTGCAGCTCTCATATCCGCGCTCAGATTTTCAAATGTCTGTCCCTTAAGCAGAAAACGCAGGGCACTTTTGGGAGGGAAGATGCCGAAGACCGTCACAGCATTCTTTTTACAAAGTGCTGCGGCTTCGTTTAGTTCTATAGCCGGGCTCATCACCTCATTCTGCGCATTATCGCTCACAAAGAGTATCACCCTTGTCCTTTCGGAATCATTAAGTGAAGGGAAATTATAAAGACAGCTTGCAAGTCCCTCGCCCACAAGCGAACTTCCCCTTGTCATATTGTTGACCAGTGTACCTGCCTCAAATGCCTTAAGCTGCTCCTGAAGATCCTGGAAATCCTTATATTCCTTGTCACTCATCCCGCTTAAATAATCATAATATTCGTATGAGTCCATATATTCCGTATCACCATATATCTTCATGTACTCCTGCTGCAGGCGGAAATATTCCTTCAGATCCTCAAGCTTATCCACGGCAAACTCCATATCGTCCGTCATCGGCATATACTGCACAGTTGATGTATTGAATATGGATATGCCTATCCTGTCTCCCTCAAGTCCTCTTACCATTTCCTCTATCCTGTCGACAAAATCATAATTTAGCGCATAAAGAGAATATGATACATCAAGGCAAAGATATATATCCCTGCGCTTCACTCCGGTAGTCACTTCCTTTGTGTAACTGGGACGGCCGAGAAGTATGGCACTGCTTAAAAGGCAGGTAAACAGCCCCGCATAGCCCAGTACTTTTATGGCAATATAAGTAACCAGTCTTCTTTTATAAGCAGGAACTGTTTTTGCAAGCCACATAAGAGAGGTTCCCTTATAAGCTTCTTCTTCCTTTTCACTTAAGCCCCTGCGCCTTCTGAAGCTTCTCCACAGAACCAGCAGCGCAAAAGCCAGTACGAACATTATGGCCGCCCTTACGGATAACGTTTTATTTCTAAGGATTATCTCCATACCGTAACCAGCCTCCAGGCATCATTAAAATATTTGCGTATATCTCCTCCGGATACGCCTGCAAATTCCGAACCGTAGAGTTCTTCAATAAATTCCGCAACCTCCGGCCTGTTCCATTGCTTTATCTCATACAGAGCCTGACAGTCCACGTTTCTTCCGGCAGCCTCCGTAAGGAAATCCCTTACTACTGAGCTGATCCCTATGCAGGTATCTCTGGGAGTAAGACCGCCGTTTTCAAGATCAAACTGAAGGCGTCGTAATTTCTTAAGCGTAATATCCTTGAGCGCCGGTATGTTCACCGGTTTCTTCTCCGAAGCAAGCTTCTTCTTAAGCTCCTCCATCCTTTCCTTTTTAAGCTGAAGCACCTTTTTGTGCAGCTTTGAAAAAAGTACAAAAAGAAAAACGGCAGCAACTGCAGCAGCTATGAGTATAAAAAGCCAGAAAAGCCTGTCCGTCATTCCCTTGTATGGTTCAACAGAATATTTCATCAGTCTGTGATCTCCCCATTTAAAACTTTTGTCACTGTCTCGGGTATTTCCTTCAGTTCCTCTATATAGGCATAATAAGCTCCGCATCTTCTGAGCTTCTCTCTTACCTCATCCTGAAGTTCCTGCTGCCTCTCCCAAAGCGCAGCCTTAAGCCCTCTGTTCCTTCCAAAAAAATCCGGTATGAGCCTGTCGGAAAAAACATCAAAATGATAGGCATCACCAAGATTTGCATCGGATATCTCAAACACATAGCATTCCCTTCCGGCTGCCATGGCTCTAAGGAGCTTTTCCGGAAGCTCCACAAGTCCCTTTAAATCCGTTACAAGACATATTGATACACCGCGTATGGGATAATCCAGGATCTCAGCTATCTTTTCGGAAAAATCCTCCTCAGCGCCCCCGTACAGAGCATCTTCGAGCTCATTTAAGCATTCCTCAAGATAAGCATTTCCCCTTGAATAATGCCCCAGCCTGCTCTTCCATTCCGCTCCACAGATGATACTGAAATCAGCACCGCTCCTTCCCGACAGATAAGCTGCAGTTCCAATGGTGAGCAGCTCACATTCCTTCTTCGATGAACCGTCAGGCATAGTCCCTTTCATGGACTTTCCCACATCTCCCACAAACAATATCTGCTTGCGTCTTTCTCCAACATAGGTACGGACCATTGCCACTCCGGCCCTGGAAGATGATTTCCAATCCATATCCCTTAGGTTATCACCGGGCACATAAGGTCTTAAATCCTCAAACTCCATGCTCTGGCCGCGGTAAACCGACGGAAAGGAACCATCATTCCTTCCCGCATTTCTGCCGTACTGTCTGAAATGGACAAGAGCACTCAGTGCATCCAGTGCCTCATAATCCGGTCTCAGTCTTTTTTTATTATCTTCTCTCACGGGGTAGGCACCGCATTTAAGAGATTTCCGATTATCACATCGGAGGTAACACCGTCAGCCGATGCGATATATTTAAGTGCCAGTCTGTGTCTGAGCACCGGAAAAGCTGTAAGCTTTATGTCATCGGGAGTCACGAAATTTCTCCCCTGCATAAGAGCATTTGCCTTACCCATCTTAAGAAAAGATATCATTGCTCTGGGGCTTGCTCCCAGCCTTACATAGCCTTTAAGTTCCGAAGGAAGGAAATTATCCGGATTCCTTGTAGCCCCCACTAACGCCGCAATATATTTTTTAACGGCAGCATCACAGTAAACATTTTCCGCTATCTTCTGAAGCCTTACCACATCTGTAAGATCCAGCACAGGCTGACTGTTTTCTTCCCTTTTCTGTCTTCCCTCTATAAGATCAAGAATCGCAACATCCTCTTCCGGAGAAGGATAAAGAAGGGTTTCCTTTATCATAAATCTGTCCGACTGTGCCTCGGAGAGAGGATAAGTTCCTTCCTGTTCGATAGGGTTCTGGGTCGCTATGACCACGAAAAGATCATCCGGCATCTTATAGGAATTTCCTCCTATAGTCACCTGCTTTTCCGCCATGGCTTCAAGCATGGCGCTCTGGGTCTTTGCACTGGAACGGTTTATCTCATCAAGCAGGACAAAATTGGCAAACACAGGTCCTAACACTGTCTCAAATTTTCCGGTATCCTGTCGGTATATCTGTGTGCCTATGATATCCCCGGGAAGAAGATCCGGCGTACACTGTATCCTTGAGAATTTTCCCTTCACCGCATCCGCTACCGCTCTTGCCGCCGTGGTCTTTGCAAGTCCCGGCACGGACTCTATGAGAACATGTCCCCCGCCTACCAGCGCGGAAACCAGCGCCATTTCCAGATTCTTCTGACCTATCACCCTTGAAGAAAAGAATACATCAAGCTTGCGGAGACTTTCCGCAGCCCATCTCATATCCTCCTCGGGAATGTTCACATTTTCCATCATCTCTGTATCTCCTTGTTTCCTTCAATTTTTTACTATCACCGACACTATTTACCTACATGTATCTCTGCGTCCGGAAATAATTCCTTAAGCTGTTGTTCGTAAATGTCCACATCATCTCCGTAATAATCTATATCTATATACTTTATGTTTTCCCATTTATTTGGATGTACATATTTTATACTTTCCATGTTAACAATTCTACAATCACATATTCCTTCTACTGAACAGAAATGATTCTCAATTTCACCCCAGTCACTAAATCTAATGGTCTTATCAACATTGCTGCTGATAAAAATATAAAAATAAACCTCTTAAAAATATTATTTTTCATTTTATTTCCTGCATTTCAAAAAATTCCATTTTTCTTCCATCAGTCGGATGGTAAAAAATCAGATGCGCGGCGCACAGCTTAAGCTCTTTTATTTCTGTTTCTTTTGAAAATGATATCGATGCTTCCGTACCGTATTTCATATCTCCGAGGATAGGGCAGCCTCTTGCTGAAAGCTGTACTCTTATCTGATGGTGACGTCCTGTTTCAAGGCGTATCTTAAGCTTTTGTGCCTGTCCATTATACAACTCCTCGAGAGCTTCGTAATGCAGCACTGCTTTCTTTCCGCCCTCACCTTCACTTACTTTAAAAGAGGTATTGGTCTTCGCATCTTTTTTTAGAAAATCTCTTAACGTCCCCTGAGCTTCCGGCATCCTTCCGAAGATCCATGCTTCATATTCCTTGAGCATCTTCTTGCCTTTTCCATCAGGCGATGCCTGTGCGGAAAGCGCGGCTGCCGATCTTTTATCCTTTGCAAAAACCAACAGCCCGCTTACAGGCTGGTCAAGCCTGTGCACTATAAATACGGAAGGAGCCTCTCCCTTTGCGGAAAGATACCGTTTCAGACCGCTTAATATATCAGCCTGTCCCACAGCTGCCGTCTCCACGGCGATACCGGCTTCTTTCCTGCATACTATCACCGCATCATCCTCATAGAGGATATCAAAACCTTTCAACTTCAGTTTTCCCTCATCTGTATAAAGTCATAGCCAAGATTGAAACGCCCCGCAAGATATCTCTTATAATACGCATCTGCTATTCGTTTTACGATCCCCTCGGCTGCACTGCCGTCAGCATCCATGACTATAACGACTATCTGCCTGTTCGAGTATCTCGTAGATACATCTCCGCTGCGAAGTGTCTCGTATACAGCCTGTTCCAGCATCTCCACCGCGAGCTCCGTTTCCATGGTATCCGGCGTCATTCCCTCACCCGGAACCAGCGTGAACAATACACACTGTACATTCTTCTTATCCCTCTTAAGATTGCGCCTTATGAAATTATATACCTGATGGAAATCTTCAAAATCCATCCTGTAAACACCGGCGCCGGTCTCATCCTCGCTTGAAAGCATTTCCTCAAGTGTCTTTATATCAACAGGAAGGCCGCCGGCAAACTGGGATGTATTGCCAAAGAAATGATATGCATTTTTTCCGCTCTGCTTTACATGATAGAGCGCCTTATCCGCAGCATCAAATATCGATGCAAAGTCCGTGCCGTCCGAAGGCGCTTTCGATATACCGGCAGAAAGCGTAAGCTCAGGAACACCGGCTGTATTGGTTATTGTTTTTTTCAGCGCACTCTTTATGCGTTCTATCCTGTCTACTGCCTGCTTTTTATCGCTCATGCCCGTAAAGAATACTGCAAATTCATCTCCGTGAACCCTGCACAGCACATCATTTACGGATGCAAGAGATTTAAGTACGGACGCAAACTGCCTGAGTATTGTATCTCCGGCAATATTACCGAACTGCTCATTTATCTGGCTGAAATTATCAAGATCGATGATAAAGAGAGCTCCTCCCTGCCCGGATGTAAGTATCTCATCGATCTTTGAAGCAGCATGATTTCTGTTATATAGCCCCGTAAGATTGTCATGTATGGAACGTTCTGTCGCATCCGCCATAGAAGGCATTGCCGAGGCCACAAGGGGCGCGGAAGCAAAATCCGGAGCAGGTCTTACAAGTTCGGAAAGTGAAGGTGAAGGTGCCGGTGCGGATGCCGGCTTAGCTGCATGTGCTGCTTCTTCTGCCGATGAATATGCAGGAGCAGCCGTCTGTACAGGCAAAGCTCCTGCAGGAGGATCTGCAGGTGCAACAGCTGCTGTCTTCTCTTCCGGAACCTCCGTTACTTCCGGAGCCGCTAGTAACGCCTTATATACTTTTTCTGCAAGTATGCTGGGGATAAAAGGTTTGGTCACAAAATCCACAGCCCCCATCTCAGTTCCCCTCTTTACCACATCATCCGAAAGCGCTGGCGTAAGGAATATGACAGGAACATTAGACAGTCTTGCATTCTCCCTGATCTGCTTTGTTAATGTGAAACCGTCCATAAAAGGCAGGCTCACATCCAAAAGTATCAGATCCGGCGTTCCGCTCTCCAGATATTTAAGAGCTCTGGATACCGATGATGCAGGCACCGTAAGGCAGAAGCCCTTTAGCGCCATCTCCGCACACGAAAGATTAACAGCGTCGTCTTCAATGATAAGTACGTTTTTCATTTTTCCCTCCTCTCATATTGCAATTGTTTACATTTTTATTTGTAAGATTACTCAGCAGCTCAATAATATCATTTTAGCATTTCACCATCTGTCCCAGTAATCATATTCACTAAGAGGCACTTCCCCACCAGATGATGTCTGATATACATCCTCTACTCTTGACTCATCATTCAAATAAACATAAAAAAGTTTTTCAGCCCGTACACCATCAAACAAATTCCATGCAATTGTTTCTCTCGCACAAAAAATATACTGTTTTTCATTTATACAAATTACTTCTGCAGGATTCCATTCACCATTACTCGTATAGCGACACTCAATCTGGTCAATACTTTTTCCCAACAACCAGTCCCTATCAATTATTTTTCTACTTTTAATAAAATCACTTTGCAAAACACAAATACAAACAAAAGCACACATCATTATTGCCGGCACAGTCATTACAATATCATGTTTTTTAATTCCTTTAATCGCGATAGCTGTTAAAAAGAATATGCAAAGGATGATCGCATTCGGGATTAAAAAAACAAAAAATAATGCATATATTTCCATTACTTTCAAAGCACCACCGCTGCGGGTTTAAAGCGCAGCCTGAGCATTGGAAGCTCCTTCATACTGTATCTGTATCTTTCCATCCAGTCAGCATGCCCGTCATCTTTATTCTCACCGTCCGCAGGAGGTGCAAAAAATCTTACTTTTATCTCTGACTCGTCAGCATCTTTTTCAAAAAAAGCAGGCATAAGGTTTACAACCTCCACTCCCGCCGATTTATAAAACCACTTTCCGTTTACTTCTATTATGAGATTTGCATCCGTCTCACAGGCAGCCTCAAAAAAAACAGGAGTGCCCTCAAGCTTTACCGTATACTCCAGACCTTCTGCATCCTCGGATCCCGACCATACAAATTCAAAAGCTCCGTCAATATCTGCATCATCTCCTGTCTGCATGGAAGGAGAAAAATATTCCTTTTTAAACACTTCTTTAACAGCCTTAAGGAGAGGGAGCTCGTGACCGACCGACATGTCATTTGGATCCTCAAGCTCAAGGCCTAAACCTCCTCTGTCTCTGAACTGATAGAAAGAAAGGCCGTCAAACCATTCAGGCTTCTTCTCCTCTATCATATCAAGAAGCTTTATCATGGGATCAACCTGTCCCACAAATCCTGTTACATCCGCATCTGCATTTATCTCGGACATGGTTATCTTTTTTTCCTGTCCGGTGATCTCACGCAGGCGCTTTACTGTCTTTTCGTATTTTTCATAGACCTCTTCCACTTTATAAACGCTGAAGGTCTTGTCTCGTCCATCCTCTTCCGCAGTACCGAAAGGCCAGTCGTAATGGAGACAGAGATAATTATCATGGCTCCATACATCTGCCGTCCTGTAACTTCCAAGAAAAGCTTCCTCTTTATCCACTTTACCTTCTTTGTCTATGCAGCCTCCGCAGAAGACCGATTCAACAAGTGGCGCCTCTTCTTTTAATATCTTATCGAAGCGCTCATAAAAAGCGCCTATCTCTTCATAGGAATAAAGCTGGTTATGCTTAAACCATTCTCCGTAACACTCATGGTTTATACGCAGCCTCACCCTGCCGAAGGGGATCAGATCCCTTGCTATGGCCCTTATATGTTCATCCGTCACCTTTGTATCTACGGTGATGGTAAGATTCACATCGCTGCCGTGACGTCTGATATCCCGCATCTGCTTAAATACTTCGGCGTCCTTATCTCCGTTTAAACCGCCTCTGTAGGGATAATAATCATCATAGGGATATTCCCACTGTCCCTTCACTTCTTTATCCGGATACGCTTCACTGCTCCTTGCCGGCCATGCAGGATCAAAAGGATAATAAGTAAACATTATGCTCACGCGTCTGGGCATCCTGCCCATTTTATCGAGGATATAATCCTGACATACATATTCAGCTCTTTCGCTTCCATCCCCCATATCAAGGCCACAGGGTGCTTTTATAAGCTTTACTCTTGAAGCTTTTATAACGGAGCGTCTGTCAAACGCCGAAAGATCTGTTTTTAATTTTTTAAGATCCATATCAACCCCCGGAAAATACAAAGTCGTCTTATATTTTACCATAAACGTTACATGCTATACCATTGCACGGTTGAAAAGAACAATAAAAAAACAGGGATCCGACAGATACAGATCCCTGTTCTTTTTTCTTATCTCACAAGATCAAGATGCTGCATGGTGCCTGCCAGGCCATCCTCGTAAAGGAAAAAGCCTGTCTTTCGTATAAGTCCGTTCGTATGATTGTCGTTTAAGGATTTAAGAGAAAAATCCGTATCTTCTCTCTGCAGACACAGTGCTCCCACACCCTTGTCCTTAAGACTGTAAAGAGTCTGATTACCTTCCGCATCCATTACCGTGATCTTTAATTTTTCAAAGACCGGGTCCGCCTCATCTATCCACCCGTTTCCATCCGAATCGTAGACGGACAGATCCTTAAAACCGTCTCCGCTCTTTGTGCCGAAGAGCTCGCTGCCGTCATTTATTATGCCGTCACCGTTAAGATCCAGAGAAAGATATCCGCTGTCTGCATTAAGAACGGATATCTCATCTTTTTCACCGTCCGCATCCAGATCAAAGCTCACCTTCACATCCGACACTGAAGCTATATTACCTTTCAGATTAATTACCAAAGGATCCAGCACATTAAGAGCATTATCCGCATAGACATCCGTCATCTTCACATATTCCTGCTTAAAGCTCCTGCTCATGGAAAGACTTAAACCAAAGCTTATCTCCCTTCCATCCGCTGTCACAACCGTTCCTGAAGTCTTAAAATCCGTGCTCTCGTGTTCCTCATATGAGGCGTATTCTGTATAAGTTGCTATTGGCGAAGCTCCCGATGCTCTTGTTCCCGAAGCATCATAGCTGCCGTTATTCGCTTCATATCCTCTTCCGAAAAAGATCCTGTGAAGATTTCTTAAAAGATATAAGAGACTGCTTCGTCTTATCTCCTCCATAGCATTTTCTTCATCAAAATTCTTAAGCGCAGAATCAATGCTCATCTCAAATGATCTGCCCCAGAAAGAGGATGAGAAACCCTTTCCTCTTATTTCAAAAAGCTTACCGCTGCTTGCCTTCTGGGTATAGCTCCGCCGTGCTCCCATACTTACCGTACCGGAATTTATTATCATAGGCATCTGTTCCTTTCTGTTTTAGTAAGTTCATCACCCCTTACCGTACTCACAGACGCGTCCCCTTAAACACCGGTTCCTTCCGCTGCAAAAAAGAAGACATCCTGCAGTCAGGGATATCCATATCTCTAACTGCAGGATGCCCTTGTGTCTGCTGTATTTGGATCCGGCCGGGAGCCGGCATGATCCGGATCCCGGTCTGCAGGCGCCTTCCCCGGCCAAGGGATACGCCTTCAGCATATATATCGGCATTTCCTGTTTAATTTTGTACCCCTGTAAGATCCTTCGGAGTAAAGATCAATCTTTCTTCCCCGCCTCCTGTACTTTGGAGATCTCATTTACATTTGCAGGCACCGGAGGCTGTGCGGGATTCTGCACAGGCGGCTGTACCGGCATATTTCCCGGCATATGCGCAGACATCTGTCCAGGCATTCCTGCTGTCATTGCAGCTTTTCTTTCAGCCCTCTTTGCTGCATTTTTCGCCGCACTTTTTTTGCATGCCTTTATGATGCCCTTTATGATCAGAACTATTATGAAGATGACCACTGCCCATACTAAGAGATAAGGTATGGCAACTATAAATCCGATACCGAATTCCTTAAGTCCGTCAAGCACATCACTTGCGCTGTCTTTAAATCCTTTGGTTATACGTTCCCATGTGGTAGGCTCCTCAAGTGGCTCGGGATCTATCTCCGTAAGTTCTTTAACTTCGCTTATGCTTAAATTTACAGTGCTGTAATCCACCTGATTGTCATAAGTGCGTAGCTGCGATTCCGTGCTCTGAAGCTCATATCGTATATCCGAAAGCCTGTCCTCTATGTATATCATATCTTCCACGGTTTCAGCGGAAGCAAGCATCTCGAGCAATCTCTTTTCCTCAGTCTTAAGCGCCTGCTTTCTGCTGTCAGTATCCACATATTCAAGCGTGATATCCCTTACGTTTTCATTCTGGTTCACCACATTTGAACTTGCCGAGACCGCGGATATAAATTCATCAAGTCTTGACGCTGGGATGCGGAGAGTCATTGATGCATTACGAAGCTCCCTTCCTCTGTTGTCATACATATATCCGTTGTAGATGTTTGATCTCTCTACATAGCCCCCAAGCTCTGTCACCTTTTTCTCTATACCGCTTCTTAAAGCATCGAATTCCTTTGTCTCAACATCAAGCCCCACTGTCCTTATGAGCTTTCTGCCTGTTGCCTTTGCGCCTTCCGTAACGGTAGTGCTGCCTGCAGAACCATCAGCCATTGCTTCATCCATTTCAGCTTCTTCATAATGATCACCGGCTTCATATGATTCAGCATTAACGGAATTCTTCATGCTCTGCACACCGCTGTAATCCCTTATACCTGCGGCAGGCATGGCAGTTTCTGCCGCGGCGTCGGCGTTGTAATAATAATCCTCCGCTACCGCCGTGCTTGTGTCCGATTTTCCGCAGCCTGCAAGAATAAATGCTGCCGCCATTATTCCTGCCGAAAAAACTTTCAATCTGTTCTTTTTCATAACTTATCCTCCCTTTTTCAGATCCTTCGCTTCGCTCAGGATCTTTTTTACATGTTCTGATATATATACGCAACGGGCTATAAAAATTTATGGTGGTATTATCTCATATTCACATCCACTTGACATAAAAGTTTTTTAATCCTATATTGGTACTTTAAAAAAGATTCTTCGGGCTAAAGCCCTCAGAATGACATAGGTTCTTTAAACGGAGGTAAAAACATGAAACCCATCAAAGAAGGCAAGGTAAGAGAGATCTATGACAACGGCGACAGCCTTATAATGGTAGCGACAGACCGCATAAGCTGCTTCGACGTCATCCTTAAGAACAAAATAGATAAGAAAGGGGCGGTACTTACACAGATGTCCAGATTCTGGTTCGATCTGACAAAGGACATACTCCCCAATCATATGATAAGCACAGACGTAAAGGATATGCCTGAATTCTTCAGAAAGCCCGAATTCGACGGCAATTCCATGATGTGCAGGAAGCTTGAGATGCTCCCCATCGAATGCATCGTAAGAGGATATATCACAGGCTCAGGCTGGGCAAGCTATCAGAAGAACGGCACCGTATGCGGCATAAAGCTTCCCGAAGGACTTAAAGAATCCGACAAGCTCCCCGAGCCCATATATACACCTTCCACAAAAGCTGAGATAGGCGATCATGACGAGAATATCTCCTTTGAGCAGAGCATAGCTCATCTTGAGAAGCACTTTCCGGGAAAAGGACAGGAATACGCTGAGAAGCTCCGCGATTATACGATAGCACTTTATAAGAAGTGCGCAGATTACGCGCTCACAAAGGGTATCATAATCGCAGATACAAAATTTGAATTCGGTCTCGATGAAAACGGAAATATGGTGCTTGCAGACGAAATGCTCACTCCCGATTCTTCACGTTTCTGGCCGGCTGACGAATATGAGCCCGGTCACGGCGAGCCCTCTTTCGACAAACAGTTTGCAAGAGACTGGCTTAAATCGGAAGCAAATGTCAACAAGGATGAGCCTGAAAAATGGGAACTCCCTGCAGATATCATTGAAAAGACCATTAATAAGTATCTTCAGGCTTATAAGATGCTTACCGGAAGTGAATTATAAAAAAGATCCTTCGGGTTCAAAGCCCTCAGGATGACATTAAAACCCAATACTTATAACATTTTACACGCGGCATGATATGCCTGTCCCGGCGCGATACCACCGTCATTTACGGGGATCATCGAATGGACGAGCACCTTCATGCCGCGTTTTTTTATTTTCTCTTTTACAAGTTTTAAAAACAGAGTGTTCTGAAAACAGCCGCCCGAAAGAGCCACCGTATCCATTCCTTCCGATACACCTGCCCTGTACGCATTCTCCGCTGCCCAGTCGGAAAGCATCTCATGAAAAGCATATGCCAGCATGCAGCTGTCCATACCCTCAAGCTTTTGCAAAGCTAAAAGCTTAAAAATATCTCCCGTATCTTCGCAGATCTCCTTTAAAGACGGTACTTCACCCTTTCCCTTCAGATATCTTTCCGCAGCAAACTGCAGCGCCATTGCAGCCTCTCCCTCAAAAGAAGAACATGCCTTAACTCCAAGAAGAGCCGCCACTGCATCAAAAAGGCGTCCGGCACTTGTGGATATAGCACAGTTTACATTCTTTTCAAGCATGGCACTTATGACAGGAAGCTTATCTTTAACATCACCTAAAATTACTTCCGCTTCACAGTCCATCCCGGCATCCTTTAGCATGGCATATGCCGCTCTCCATCCTTCCCTGGCAGCTGTATCACCTCCTGCCAGTTTAAATGATGTGATATGCCCCAGTCTCCTGAATTCCAGCATATCGCAGGCGAGTATTTCTCCGCCCCATATACTTCCGTCAGTCCCATAACCTGTACCGTCAAAAGCAAGACCTATCACCGGTTCCTTTCTGTCATTCTCCGCCATGCATGACAGTATGTGGGCATAATGGTGCTGTATCTTAAATAAAGGGATGCCGCGTTCTTCAGCAAAGTTTTCAGCCGCACGTACGGAAAGATATGCCGGATGAAGATCGCAGCATGCAGCCCGGGGCACGGCATCAAGCATCTTAATAAAACGTTCCATCGTATCATTAAGCACATCCGTCGAATGAGCATCCGAAAGATCGCCTATGTAAGATGAAGGATATAAAAGCTTTCCCTTTCCTATGCAGAATGTATTCTTAAGCTCTCCTCCGAAAGCAGCAATGCATTTATCATCCCTTAAGGAGTTTACACGAACCGGCAGGGGCGCATATCCTCTCGAACGTCTGATCATGTAGGGCTTTCCTTCAAAATGATCAGTCACCGAATCATCGGCCCTTGTAAGTATCTCCCTGTCATTTGACAGAAAAGCATCCGCTATACCGGATAATTTAATTACAGCTTCCTCCTCTGTCCTGCAGATGGGTGCGCCGGAAATATTCCCGCTGGTCATCACCAGTACATCGGGGAAATCTTTTACATCATCCGGATATGAAAATAAAAGAAGATGAACAGGCGTATAAGGAAGCATCACGCCGGTACGGGGATTGCCCGGAGCCACGCTTTCCGCCAGCTTCCCTCTGTCGGATCTTTCAAGCAGTACTATCGGCTTTTCCGGACCCTCAAGCAGCTTTTCCTGTTCGTGAGAAATATCCGTACATTCACGCCTTACCGTATCCATATCCTTCATCATTACAGCGAAAGGTTTTGAAGGCCTGTGTTTTCTTTTTCTTAATTCTTCAACTGCAGTTTCCGATGAAGCATCGCATACAAAATGAAAACCACCTATACCTTTTACTGCGATCACACCACCGTTTTTTATTATTCTCCGCGCCTTTGTAAATGCTCCGCCATCTGATATTATTTTATTCCCCGATGCATCAAGTAAATAAACCAAAGGACCGCAGGACTTACAGCATACAGGCTGGGCATCAAAACGCCTTCCGCTCTTATCATAATATTCCGACTCACATACAGCGCACATCTTAAAATATTTCATGGAAGTACGTTCCCTGTCATAAGGCAGATTTTCAAGTATGGAAAGTCTGGGACCGCACTGTGTGCAGTTTATAAAAGGATGGAGATATCTTCTGTTATTTTTATCAAAGAGTTCTTTTTTACAGTCATCGCATATCGCTATATCCGGAGGAATGAATATATTATTTCCGCTCTCTGTTCTTAAGCTCTCATCAATGATAAATTTTTCAGGTATCCTGTCACTGTCAAAAAATGATGTTTCCATCTTTTCTATCACGGCACGTTCAGGCTTTGAAAGCTTTAATCTCTCTTCAAACGCAAAAAGAGCCTTTTTTTCACCAAAGGCTCTTATCTCCACGAAGGGACCATGGTTGCAGACACTTCCGGAAATATTCAACTCATCCGCCAGCCGTTTAACAAACGGACGGAAGCCCACTCCCTGCACGATCCCGTATATTATAAAACGCTTTCCCTTCATCAGCCCTCATCGGAAAGATAGGCTTTTATATCAGCTAACTTCTGCTTCGCCGTCTTTCTTCCAAGTTCATATACATACTTAAGTTTTTCCGGATCACTTTCCATACGCTTTATGGTAATGGGCTCCGGAGGTACTATCACAAAAGCTTTCCCTTCACGCCCTTTCC
>JAFYBJ010000012.1 GCA_017540265.1 Lachnospiraceae bacterium | reverse complement strand
TGAACGAAGTGAAGGATCCTGTGAGTAACGATCTTTCGGGCAAAAGCCCTCAGGATGACAAAAAACAGGATTATAGCATGTCATCCTGAATGAAGTGAAGGATCTTGTAAATAAAGATCCTTCGGGCAAAAGCCCTCAGGATGACAAAACATGAAGGTTAATAATTGATTTGGAGGATGATATTATGGCAAGAAGACGTATAATAGCCGGAAACTGGAAGATGAACAAGACTCCTTCCGAGGCTGTGGAACTTTGTTCCGAACTTAAGGATCTGGTTAAAAATGGTGATGTGGATGTTGTATATTGCGTGCCCGCTATCGACATCGTTCCTGTTGTGGAAGCGGTAAAAGGCACTAATGTACACGTGGGGGCTGAGAATTTTTATATAGAGGACAAGGGCGCATTTACAGGAGAGATCTCCGCGCCCATGCTTAAGGATGCCGGTGTTGAATATATAATCATCGGTCATTCCGAGAGAAGGGATATTTTCGGTGAGAATGATATACTTATTAACCAGAAGGTTAAGAAGGCATTTGCATCCGGATTAAAGCCCATACTCTGCTGCGGTGAGTCTCTTGCACTCAGAAAAGCAGGAACATATGCCGAGTGGATAAAGAGACAGATCAAATGGGATCTTACCGATGTTACGGCAGATCAGGTAAAAGAGCTTGTAATAGCTTATGAGCCTATCTGGGCTATCGGAACAGGTGAGACAGCTACAGCAGACCAGGCTGAGGAAGTCTGCAAGATGATCCGCGAGACTATAGCAGAGCTTTATGATGCTGCTACTGCAGAGGCTGTACGCATACAGTACGGCGGATCAATGAATGCGGGAAATGCCGCAGAGCTTCTTTCAAAGGACGATATTGACGGAGGTCTTATAGGCGGTGCAAGCCTTAAGGCTGATTTCGGAAAGATCGTTAACGCTTAAAGAACAGCTTTAATTCAAAGGGATCACGGTTTTCCGTGGTCCTTTTTTTTATGATGAGAACGTCGGGCGGTTGCTTGTATTATTTGAACGGATGTTCTATAATTGAACAGTATGCCAAAAGATAAAAGTAAAATTTTTTATACCGATACACCCATAAATTTCGGCAAACGTTTTCCCTTTGAGACTGCAGGAGAGATCGCAGAGAGGGAGAAGGCTGAAAAAAACATACACGCTGCCGGTGATCTTGAAAAACATGTAGATGAAAGATCTTCGGATGAAGGCTGGTGGGATTATGTTGCTCCTAAAGAGAATAATACGTATGGCGGCTCTGTATGGGGAAGAAAAAGGTTTAATGCACGACGATCTTATTCAAGATACGGAGAACCTGATAATGATACTCCTGCAGAAATATGCTCACTCTGGAAAGACTGCAGGAATAATACTTCTTATGGAGAAAAAAACAGAAATTTCAAAAGGCAGGCTTTTGAATATGCCGATGTAAAGGACTCATATCCTGCTGTCGGTTTTATGTCCAAAAATCCCGTATACGCGAATATGGATATACGGCAGTTGAGGTCTTATTTTTCCGTAAGGGAAAATCTAAGGCATGGTATTTACCCCGAGGTTTCCATCTCATATATACTCCTCTATGTCTATGAGACGATACTCGGCGTTAAGGTAAGAGATCCTGAACACGGGATGGATATTCTTGATGAGATATATGATGCATATAAGGAAAGGGATGCAAGCTTCAGATTCAATATGGATTACTGGAGAAGGGATTATGCCATCTATCATTTCATGCCTGATGCCATAAAGAGATTCCCTTTTAATGAGATAATATCGGATGGCAGGTATGAACTGCTTTTAAATCCGGCCGGAGCGGATATGGATATTTTCTTTGATACTGCTTTAGTATTATCCGGATATTCACCGTCAAAATCCAAATTCTACTGCAAATATCCGGAAAAGATGAAGGAAGCTTTTCTTACAGGCTGCACCTATGCTGCTTTATTCATAAATAAAAGGGAAGATATGAGCCTGCTTGAATGGTGCTTCGGAAGACCGGATAAAACAGAGATTTTTTTATTCAGTGACGTACCATTTTATGATCCGGATAAAAATGAGCATGATCTGTTTAAGATAGATGAGGTCAGATATCTTGAAAAGAAGGGCAACAGGTTTTTCATGCATGGTTTTCCTGCTTCAGGGAAGAATCCGAGATTAAGATACCTTATTGTAAAGCTTGAAAATGCCTTCAGGGAAGCATATGGAGAAGGAAAGCCTCTTATGGATAAGGAGCCCGATGAAGATCTTTATGCCTGCATGAAGAGGGCGGTAAAAGAACTTAAGGAAAAGGAATACAAAAAGCTTCATCCTCCCATAAAGATTGATATGTCAAAGCTGTCCGGCATAAGGTCGGATGCGGAGATCATTAAAGAAGCGCTAATGACGGATGAGGAAATGGAAGAGATACAGGTAACACCTGCAGTAACTTATCCCGAAACAGAAAAGAAAACAGACAGTCCCTTTACGGATGATGAAAGGGAATTCTTAAAGCTTATTCTAAACGGCGGCGATGAAAGAAGTTTCCTTAAGGAAAGACATATCATGCCCGGGGTTATGCTTGAAAAGATCAATGAGATCTTTCTTGATATCATCGGGGATACGGCACTGGAGGAGGATAACGGACGTATAGTACCTGTAGAGGATTATACTGAAGATATCCGTGATCTGATATCCTGAAGATAAACAAAGGATCCTATAGATCTGTTTTATACGAGGTTTAATGATGGAACAGGAAAATAAAAAAATACCGAGGAGAATTGCACAGACTATAATAAGCTCTCTAAAGGGCGGCGTGGTTCCCCGCATCGGCCTTCCTTATATTACAGTTGGCAGGAGACGGGAAGTGGAGGCTTTGCTCCACGATCTTGAGCTTACGGGGGAAGGCGGAGCTTCCTTCAGATTTATTGAAGGAAAATATGGTTCCGGTAAATCATTTCTGTTACAGACTATCAGAAATTATGCAATGGACAGGGGATTTATAGTCTGTGATGCCGATCTTTCACCGGAAAGACGGCTTCACGGCAGTTCGGGAGAGGGGCTTGCTACTTACAGGGAGCTGATGGGAAATATTTCCGTGAAGGCAAAGCCCGAAGGCTCGGCTCTTACGCTCATTCTTGATAAATGGATACAGAGCATACAGGCGGAGGCTGCTGCGGAAGGTGTGGATTATTCTTCTCCGGATTTTTCAAATGAAGTTGAAAAAAAGATATTTGAAGTGATCCGCGGGATAAATGAGCTTACGCACGGTTTTGATTTTGGAAAAGTACTTGCAGCTTATTACAGGGGCTATGCAGAGGATGATGAGAATTTAAAAGCCTGCAGCTTAAAGTGGCTTAAAGGTGAATATCCCACAAAGACAGAAGCAAAGAAAGATCTTTCCGTGACATCGGTCATATCGGACAACGACTGGTATGAGTATTTAAAGCTTTTTGCCGTTTTTTTCAGAAGAGCAGGATACACCGGACTCCTTATCTTTATAGATGAGCTGGTAAATATTTATAAGATACCAAACAGCATAAGCCGTCAGTACAATTACGAAAAGATACTTACCATGTACAATGATGCAATGCAGGGTAAGGCCCATTATATTGGGACAGTGATGTGCGGAACGCCACAGGCGATCGAAGATAACAGAAGAGGCGTATACAGCTATGAGGCTTTAAGATCCAGGCTTGCTGATGGAAGATTTTCCGAAGAAGGTTTAAGGGATCTGCTTGCGCCTGTGATAAAGCTTGAACCGCTTAATGCCGAAGAAATGTTAGTGCTTTCGGAAAAGCTTGCCGATATCCATGCAGGTCTTTATAGCTATGAAAGAAATATAGGCGAAGCAGATCTGGCGGATTTTATCCGTATCGAATACGGAAGAGTGGGAGCGGATACCCTGATAACTCCCAGAGAGATAATAAGGGATTTTATTGAGCTTTTGGATATCATAATGCAGAATCCCGGGATGACTCCGGCCGGGATACTGGGGTCGGATAAATTCTCATATGCTGCGGCGGAAACTGTTTTGGAAAAGAAAGATAATGCAGAAGTAAGTTTTGCGGAATTTAAACTCTGATGGATATATATTCACGTTACGCACCGTTTATTCAGGATTTTATATACAGAAACCGCTGGGAAAATCTAAGGGCCGTACAGCAGGCTGCAGGAGAGGCGATATTTGAAACTGATGAAAATGTACTCCTTGCGGCATCCACTGCTTCAGGCAAGACAGAGGCGGCTTTTTTTCCCGTGCTCACGCTTATTTCAGAAGAAGCACCTTCCTCTGTGGGCGTACTTTACATAGCTCCTTTAAAAGCCCTTATAAATGACCAGTTTGAAAGGCTTGAAGTGCTTTGCGATGAGGCCGGTATCCCCGTATGGCACTGGCATGGTGATGTTTCCTCGGATACTAAACGGAAGATGTTAAAGGATCCTTCGGGAATACTTCAGATAACTCCGGAATCACTTGAGGCAATGCTCATGAGAAAACATGCCCGGATACCTGAGATATTCGGGGATCTTAAGTTTGTCGTCATTGATGAGATCCATTCTTTTTTAAGATCCGACAGAGGAGGACAGATGCTCTGTCTGTTAGAGCGGCTCTCCCGTATAGCGGGGGTAAATCCCAGACGCATAGGGCTTTCTGCGACCATCGGAGATATACGCGCTGTAGGTGAATATCTTTCTGCCGGTACCGGAAGAGGTACCGTTATCCCGCGTATAAAGGCACCCGGAGCTGACTGGCGGATAAATATGGAACATTTTTATCTGACTGCACCGCAGGCATCCGAAGATAAAGAGCCTGAAAAAGAAATTGATGATGAACTTACGGATGCGGCTCCCGAAGCATCTGACCCCGGGCTTGGGTATATTTTTGAGCATACGGAGGGCAAAAAATGCCTTGTCTTTTCAAATTCAAGAGAAGAATGTGAAGCGGTTACTCATGAGCTCAGGCAGTACTGCGAAGCAAAAAATGAACCGGATCGTTTTCTTATCCATCACGGTAATCTTTCCACTGCATATCGTTTGAGCGCCGAAGATATTATAAAAGAAGAGGGCAGTATGGTGACGGTCTGTACCACTTCCACCCTGGAACTGGGGATAGATATAGGACGTCTTGAAAGGGCTTTTCAGATAGATGCTCCTTTTACGGTTTCTTCTTTTCTGCAGAGGATGGGAAGGACGGGGAGGCGCGGTACCCCCTCGGAAATGTGGTTTGTTATGCGGGAGGAACATGCGGAACAGAGGGCTTTGCTTCCTGCCTGTATACCATGGAAACTGATACAGGGAATTGCCCTTGTGCAGGTATATCTTGAGGAAAGGTGGGTTGAGCCTCCAAGGAAAGATATATATCCTTACAGCCTGCTTTATCACCAGACTATGAGTGAACTCTTTTCCGGTGGTGAACTTACACCTGCAGTTTTAGCAGGAAGGATATTAAATCTGTCATATTTTAAAAATATATCTGCAGATGATTTTAAATGTCTGCTGCATCATCTTCTTGACAATTCTCAGATCGAACAGACTGAAAGGGGCGGCCTTATCATTGGTCTTGAAGGTGAACGCATAGTTAATAATTTCCGTTTTTATGCCGTTTTTCAGGATAATGAAGAATATTCGGTACGGTGCGGTTCGGAAGAGTTAGGGACGCTTTGTGCGCCGCCCCCTGCCGGTGAGATGATAGCGATAGCGGGGAATGTATGGGTTGTTGAGGAGGTGGATCATAAAAGACACCAGGTTTACTGCAATCCCGTTAAAGGTAATGTGCCTGCATATTTCGGAGATGTGCCGGGTGATATAAATACAAAGATCTTAAAAAGGATGAAGCAGGTTCTGGAAGAAAATGATATATATCCTTATCTGCTTAAAAATGCATCTGCCAGATTAAAACAGGCAAGAGTGTTGGCAGGACATTCGGCTCTTACATCAAAACCTCTTATAAATCTCGGGGACAGGATGTACTGTCTTTTTCCCTGGATAGGAAGCTATGCTTTCCTTGCGCTTGAAAGACTTATAAAGATAAAATGCAAAGATATTCTGGGAATAAAGGGATTTATTTCACAGAGACCGTATTATATGCAGTTTACGATGAATGCAACGGAAGAAGAGTTCTATGAGACCATTACAAATGAGGCGGAAAAACTTGATGATCCCATGGATCTTGTATTTCCCGGAGAGGTTCCCGTATTTAACAAATATGACACCATGCTTCCGGAAGAGCTTGTAAAGAAAGGGTTTGCATACGGAGTGCTTGATACGGCAGGCATGAAGGAGTGCGTAAAGAGTTTTTAAAGTGAAAGACATGGTTTATTCAGATCATATATATGTTGAAGAAGAGCTGCTTGATGCCTGTGATCCCTATCATCTGCAGACAGAGCGGATCATAGACTTTTTTAAGGACAGGCAGATCATTCCCATAGGGCATTATAAGGATGTCTTTAACAGAAGCAGACAGGATGTTTGTATTCAGGCGGATAATAAAAAAATTATCATCGCCAGAAAAAGAGGACGTCTTGTTTACGAGGGCGCGCCGGTGTGCCAGTCTTTTGGCAACAGTCATTTTTTTTATACATCTTGCGTGATGAACTGCATATTTGACTGTTCATACTGCTATCTTAAAGGGATGTATCCTTCTGCCAACATAGTCATATTCGTGAATATAGAGGATATTTTTTCCAGGATAGAAGATTTATTAAAGCTTTATCCCGTATATTTATGTGTTTCCTATGATACGGATCTTTTGGGACTTGAGGATATAACCGGATATGTTAAAAAATGGTCTGGGTTCGCCTCCTGCCACAGGGATCTGACCGTTGAGATAAGGACAAAGTGCGGCAGGGTGGATGTTTATGATGCGCTTGATAAGACCGACAATGTCATATTTGCATATTCACTTTCTCCGGATGAAGTGATATCGGCATATGAAAAAAAGAACGCAGGTCTTATATCAAGGATTAAAGCCGCGGAAGCTGCAATGAATGCCGGTTTCCCCGTGCGATTTTGTTTTGATCCGATGATAAGGATAAATAACTGGAAAGAAGCCTATGCAGGCATGTTTGAAGAAATCTGCAGGCGCATCGATATAAAAAGAGTGAAGGATCATTCTGTTGGAAGCTTCAGGATATCTGCCGATTATCTAAAGAAGATGCGGGAACGTTACGTTAATGAACCTCTCATATGGTATCCGTTTTCCGAAGATAAGGGGTATTATTCCTATGCGCGGGAAATATCGGATGAGATGGAATCCTTCATGGAAGGGCTTATAACGAAAAAGGATCCTGCGGCTTCAGTCTTTAGATGGAGGGATGAGACCGGCCGGTGAAAAATCGTTTTATCATTATGATTTTTGTGTTAAAATAGCGTAGCCGGGGAGTGACCCTTAAGTTTGGATATGGAAAATATACGTGAAAAAATAGGGAAAGTCGGGAAGATAAACGGCCTTGTGTACAGCATCGTTATGACGATGTTTTTTTCTGTGTCGTTTTTTTTCTGTGAAATGGTATTTAAGGAGGCTATACTTTTAAAGCCGCCTGCGGCATCTTATCTTTATCCCTTGTTTTCATCCTTTATCATAGGTGCGGTTGAGGCTTTTATAATTATGCTCCTTCCAAAAAAAGGAGCTTATATAGCCGGATTTTTTGTTAATTTTATAAATTCCCTGGGCTTTATCGTGGAATTCCTTATATTCAGGGAATTTAAGGTCTGTTATGACTTAAATACCATATTTAACGGGGCTACGGATGCGCTTTCGGATTTTCAAAGCGATATCCGCGCGTTGATATTCTGCGCTGACGGCATTGCCCATATCATGCTTTTTTTGTGCCCTTTCTTTGCGTGGGCGGTATACGGCAAAAGGATGATCTATATAAGGGAAGCTTTTGATGATGATCAGGAGAGCTTTAAAAGAAGGTTTTTCAATGATACGCCGGTGGCTGCGGTCACTGTTTCGGCTTCGCTTATGTTTACCACGATACTTTTGGGGCTCGGACTCTACAGAAGTGTGCTGGGGGTTGAATATAATTTTCAGAATGCTGTAAATTCCTGCGGTTTTATCACATCATTTGTTGCAGATGCCGGGAGACTTATTGCCGGTGACATTACGGAAGGCGCCTTTGAAGATGTGTCTTTTTCGGATATGTCTTTTGATGCTTCCTCAAATATACTTGCTGATACTTCCGGGAATAAGATATATAACGAAGCCTCCCTTAACTGCGTATCAACATTTGATGAGAATATAAAAATGTTTCCCGGCGCCGGTTTTGTGCAGGCATCACCCCTTGTATCGCCTACCGGAATATATGAGGAGGCATCTGATAATAGGATGATAAAAGATGCATCATCAAATGCAGCATTGCTTTTGCTTGCGTCGCCCGGAGTATTAAAAAAGACAGGTCCGAATATAATGGATATTGATTTTGATTTGCTTCCGGATAACGGAAAGGCTGTAAGCGAGATCGATGAATATGTGAAGTCTCTGGTTCCTTCATCAAAAAATGCATACACAGGTCTTTTCAAGGGAAAGAACCTTATCCTTATCTGTGCCGAGGCGTTTTCCGGTTTTGTGATAGATGAGGAACTGACGCCCACTCTTTACAGGATGGCATATAAGGGCATAAATCTAAATGATTATTATCAGCAGGCTTCTGCAGGGACAACAGGCGGTGAATACCAGCTGTTATTCGGAATGCTGCCTACGGCGGGCGGCGCATCCATGAGACAGATAACGGTTAGCGAGGGAAGGACCAATATAGGTGCAAGGCTTGCAGAGGAAGGTTACAGAGGATATGCTTTCCATAATAATTCCTACACATATTATGACAGACATCTTACCCATGTGAAGCTTGGCTACAGTGAGGGGTATATGGGTGTAGGCAACGGTATGGAAAAATATGTAAAGCGTGTCTGGCCTGAAAGCGATCTGGAGATGATGAAGGGGACACTGCCTCTTTATATGGATAAAGAACCTTTTTCCGTATATTACATGACTGTCAGCGGGCACAGCGATTATACCTACAGTACCAATGCCATGGCAAAAAAGAACAGGGAATTCACTGATGCCTGGTGTGAGAAAAAAGGCCTTGATTATTCCGAACGTGTGAGAGCTTATCTTGCATCGAATGTGGAACTGGATCTTGCCATGGAATATCTTATAGGAGAGCTTGAAGAGGCAGGGATAGCCGACGATACTGTGATAGTGATATCGGGCGATCATTTCCCTTATGGGCTGGATAAAGACGGAACCATAGGCAATCTCCCGTATCTTTCGGAACTATACGGCTATGATGTTACGAACTTACCGGGCAGGGATAAGAGCAGGGGAATAATATGGTGCGGCTTGCTTGAAAGATATGAGCCTGTGGTTGTGGATAACCCGTCGTCTTCAATAGATATGCTTCCTACCTTATGTAATCTTTTTGATGTGGAATGGGATTCAAGGCTTTTGCCGGGAAGGGATATTTTCTCGGATGCCCTTCCTCTGGTGTTTAATTCCGGATATGACTGGAAAACGGATAAGGGTTTATATCTTTCATCGAAGGGACAGTTTATACCGTCAGACCCTTCTTTTACGGTTACTGATGATTATATTAAGGCTGTTAAAGGTATAGTAAGGAACAAAATGAAGTTCTGTAAGTCGGCACTTAATAATGACTATTACAGTCATGTTTTTGCAGACGGCAATGAAGAATGATATTTTAAGCAAACTTTCTTTTTTAGTGGTGGAATTATAATAAAAATACGTTTATAATAGATATGGTTTTTTACCGGATATTTATTCTGACCTGGGGGAAAAATGGAGCAGTCGGAAATAAATAAAATTTGTCTGCGCTGTATGCGCGTCAGTGAGGAGCCCGATATCTGTCCGTTTTGCGGATATGAGAAGAAGGGCCAGCATACCTGGTCGAAAGCACTGGCACCGGGCACTATCTTAAATAATAAGATACTCATAGGAAATATACTCGGAAAAGGAGGCTATGGCATAACCTACATCGGCTATGACATGCTCCTTGAATATCGTGTTGCCGTTAAGGAATTCTTTCCGGACGAAATGGTTGACAGGGCGCCGGATGAACATACGGTTCTTGTTCTTGATGCCGTAAATGCAGAGGAATACGAAAAAGAGACAAAGGCTTATTTAAGGGAAGCAAGGATACTTGCGGAATTCTCAAAGTTCCCCGGCATAGTGGCTGTAAAGGATATGTTCTACCAGAACAATACCGGCTATCTTATCATGGAATATCTTGAAAGCGGCAATCTCCGTAAATATATAGATTCACATGACGGGTGGCTGCCGGTGGATGAGGCGCTTAAGCTGATGGAACCGGTTATAAGCATACTCGGACGTCTTCATAAATCAGGCCTTATTCACCGCGATATAAGCCCGGATAATATAATGCTCGATGAAGACGGTACCATAAAACTTATTGATTTCGGCGGTTCCAGAAAGATAGGAATTGCAAACCAGCAGGTTTTCCTCGGAAAGTGGGGATTTGCGCCCCTTGAACAGATGCTCTCAAAAGTTTCCGAGCAGGGGCCCTGGACGGATATATACGGTATCTGTGCGACTCTTTACTGCATGATGACGGGCGACATACCCCAGTCATCCTTTGAAAGAAACGAAAAAGATGAACTGATAGATATAGCAGATTATACGATACAGATAGATAAAAAGATTGCCGGAGCGATAATGAAGGGGCTTTCGATGAAGCCTCAGGACAGACAGCAGTCGATAGATGAACTTTACAGGGATCTGTACGGTGTATATCCGGATGAAAAGGATGCGAGAGTCCAGTCTTCAGGTTCTTTAGAACCGCATGTTTTAAGGGACGGAGACGGAAGGCTGTGGTTTGGAGAATATCCGATGAACGAGATCACGGGTGCAAGCGTTACCAGCGATCTTATTTATGCCGAATATGATAAGGATGATGTAGCGGTCATAGGCGGTGAGAGGTATTTAAGGCTTCCGGTTGTCAGAAATAAAGAAAATGAAATGGATATTTTCAGTATGATGCGCGGCGGACGCCAGGAAACTGAGATATCGGAATTCAGATATTTTAAATTTAATATGCTCTCATGGAGAGTCGTTGCAAGCAGAGGCGACAGAGTGACACTTCAGAGTGAATATATCATCGATTACAGAGCCTTTGACCAGCAGAAATATCTGAAGATGAATGATAAGGAAATATCAAGGATAAAGACCGGGATATATTGGGAGAAGAGCAAGATACGTGAATGGCTGAATTCAGTATTTGTGCGCAGGACTTTCAGGGAAGAGGAAAGGTCTCTGCTTCAGGTGACGAAGGTTTCGACACCTGTTTCCGCGCTTTCCGAACGTATTACATATGATAAGGTTTATCTGCCTTCAATTGAGGAGATACGTTATGGTTTTGATACCGATATCTCGCTCATGAGGGGAAACTCAAAGGCAGGGCAGGATAATGAACTTGCTCCCTGCTCGCAATATGTGGCGGCATTGGCGAATGACAGGCTTACGCATTCAAGCTACGGCCTGCGTTCCCGAGGCCATGTGGATCAGGATGATTCATACAAATGCGCTGAAAATTTCGAAGGACATGCTTTGGTTGACAACAGGTTACGGGTCTGGAGGTTAAATAAAGCCATAGGCATACGTCCGGTGATATGCGTAAACGCGGATGATATCCGCGATATGAACTGAGGGCCTGCCCGTGAACATATACGTATTAAGTGACATACACGGGCATTATGATACGTTCCTTAAGATGCTTGACGAGATAGGCTTCTCGAACAGGGATTTTATGTATGTGCTGGGCGATGTGATAGACAGGGGACCTGACGGGATACAGCTTATCTCCGATATAATGGAGAGGAGCAATATGGAACTTTTCCTTGGTAATCATGAACTTATGATGTTAAATACCATTGAATACTTAAGGAAAAAGGAACAGGGACTTATCCGTGAGGATCCCGCGGATGAAAGGCTCACGCCGTATGAATTGTGGATACATTCCGCAAACGGCGGGCTTGCCACCTATAAGAGTTTCTATCGTATGAGCAGAAAGAAACAGGATGATATGGAAAAATATCTCCGTTCGCTCAGGCTTATAAGGAGACTTAAATTCGGGGACAAGACCTATCATCTTTCCCATTCCTTCTCTCTTCAGAAGGAATTCGGTGAGGAGCTTTATTTTAAACAGGCAAATAAGCTTCAGGCAGAGAAGATAGTCTGGGAAAGCCTTTTTGATAAATACGGTGATCCCGAAGCCAAAGGACAGCCCAAGCCTTTTGCATATCCTAATGATATATATATAATGGGGCATGTTTTTACACAGCGTTTTAATCATAAGGACGATGAAGGAAAGGGCCTTATCTTCAAATCGGATAATTACAGGGGATACAAGGTTGTGGATCTCGACTGCGGTATGGCCCTGGGAACCAAATCCAGCAGGCTTGGATGCATGTCATTAAATACAGGCGAAGAATACTATGTGGATCTGTTATGATCCGTAAATATAAGAGGTGTATATGGACGGTTTTTCTGAAGAAAGAGGAAGTTTCATCCCCAGGGGGATGACGGTTATAGGAGATGTTGAGAGCAGCGGTGATCTTAAGCTTTCGGGAGAGGTCAGGGGTGATGTGCATATTGACGGAGCCCTTGAACTTGACGGTAAGGTAAGGGGCACGGATCTTAAGGTGGGCCGCATCGAACTTACGGAAGGCACCATAGAGAGCAATATAGAATGCCAGGATTATATAAGCGTTGGCTCCGGCGTTACTGTTATAGGCAATATAAAGGCAAAGAATGCCGATGTTTCCGGTGCAGTGCTTGGCTCGATAGATGTGGCTGAGAATATGTCAGTGGGATCTACGGCCGTGATCAGAGGCGATGTGAATACAGGGAGCATTAATATCGACCTTGGCGCGGTATGCGATGTGGATCTTAAACGGGGGCATTCCGATGACAGGGCTGCGGCTTTCTTCGAGGAATATTTAGGGAGCCGTGAAGAAGCTTAAAGTTTTAAAAAGCCCGAAAGGGCTTTTTTTGTGCCATAAGGCTGCCTGCCAAATTATTTATTTATATTATTGGACATTTACATAAAATATATGATATAATCGCGAATGTTTGTTTTTTGAACGGTTAAAGATTATTCAGGAGGAATTTTTAAATGAGTATCGCAGTTGAAAAAAAAGAGCATAACATGGCCGTTATCACAGTGGAAGTACCCGCAGAAGATTTTGAAAGATCCATTGAAAGGGCTTATCAGAAGAATAAAAAACGTATCAGCATACCCGGCTTCAGAAAAGGAAAGGCGCCTAAAAAGCTTATCGAGAAAATGTACGGTCCCGAGATCTTTTATGAGGATGCTGTTGATGACTGCCTTGGAGAAGCATGGAATAAGGCAGTTGATGAGTGCGAGGAAGAAATAGTATCTTCTCCCAAGATAGATATAACACAGGTTGAAGAGGGCAAGCCCCTTATCTTTACGGCAGAGGTTGCACTTAATCCCGAGGCTGAGATAGGCAATTATAAGGGCATAGAGATAGAAAAGATCGATACAGAGGTTACCGATGATGAGGTAAACGAGCAGATCGATAAGGAACGTGATGAGCAGTCCAGAATGGTGACCGTTGAAAGAGAAGCAAAGAACGGAGACCAGACCATCATTGATTATGAGGGTTTTGTTGATGACAAGGCATTTGACGGAGGAAAGGCTGAAAACTATCCTCTTACACTCGGCTCCGGCAGCTTCATTCCCGGTTTTGAAGAGCAGATCGAAGGCCACAAGGCAGGAGATGAATTTGATGTTAATGTAACTTTCCCTGAGGAGTATCATGCCGAGCATCTTAAGGGAAAGGCTGCAGTGTTTAAGTGCAAGCTTCATGAAGTAAAGGAAAAAGAAGTACCTGCGCTTGATGAGGATTTTGCGGATGATGCAGGTTTCGACAGTGTTGATGAATATAAGGAAGATGTAAAGAAGAAGCTTGCAGAGAAGAAAGAAGCAGAAGCAAAGGATAAGAAGGAAACAGCAGTCCTTGATAAGCTCATCGAGGAAGCAAAGATGGATATCCCCGATGCAATGGTTGAGACAGCTGCAAGGAATTCACTTGATCAGTTCTCAAGACAGCTTATGATGCAGGGTATGTCCTTAAAGCAGTATTATGAGTATACCGGTCTTAATGACAGCCTTATGATAGAGCAGTCAAAGCCCCAGGCACTCCGCAGGATACAGTCAAGGCTTGTGATGGAAGCTGTTGCAAAGGCTGAAGGCATGGAGGCTTCCGAAGAAGAGTACGATAAGGAAATAGAAGAGATGGCATCTTCCTACGGCATGAAGCCCGAGGATGTGAAGGAAATGTTCAGGGCTCAGGATAAGAGATCCATCATGAAGGATATAATCATAAAGAAAGCATTGGATTTTGTTATTGAAAATGCAGTAGAGAAATAAAAGGAGATCTTTATGAACAATACCATTTATAATGAACTTGTGCCTATGGTGGTCGAGCAGACCAGCCGCGGTGAACGTTCTTATGATATATATTCCAGGCTGTTAAAGGACAGGATCATATTCCTTGGAGGAGAGGTAAATGACGTCACATCAAATCTTGTTGTGGCACAGCTTCTTTTCCTTGAGGCTGAGGATCCCGAAAAGGATATACAGCTTTATATAAACAGTCCCGGCGGTTCCATAAGCGCCGGCATGGCTATCTATGACACCATGAATTTCATTAAGTGTGATGTGTCAACAAACTGCATAGGAATGGCTGCCAGCATGGGAGCTTTCCTTCTTGCGGGCGGTGCAAAGGGCAAGAGATATGCCCTTCCCAATGCGGAGATAATGATCCATCAGCCTCTTGGCGGAACACAGGGCCAGGCTTCGGAGATCGAGATCGCTGCAAGGCATATCATAAAGACAAAAGAAAAAATGAACAGGCTTTTGGCCGAGAATTGCGGCAGGACATATGAGGAGCTTGTGAATGATACCGACAGGGATAACTGGAAGTCTGCTGAAGAAGCAAAGGCATACGGTATCATAGATGAGGTTATCACAAAACGTCCCGAAGCTGACGAGGAGAATAAAAAGTAAATGGCATCAAAGAATACCATGGATCCCAGAAAGGTAAGATGCTCTTTCTGCGGTAAGAGTCAGGGACAGGTAAGTCGTCTCATTGCAGGGCCCGAGGGTATTTATATCTGCGATGAATGCGTTGAGATCTGTTCCGGAATAATAAACGACGAAGAAGAGGAAAGCGGGGATGAGGCCGTATCCGGCGGAGACCTTGAATTCAATCTCTTAAAACCGGCTGAGATCAAGAACTTTCTGGATGAATATGTTATAGGACAGGATGCGGCAAAGAAATCCCTTGCTGTAGCTGTATATAATCATTACAAGAGAATAGTAGCACCGCCTACAAAGGAAAAGGCTGAGCTTCAGAAGAGCAATATTCTTATGATCGGCCCCACCGGTTCGGGAAAGACCTATCTTGCACAGACTCTTGCCCGTATAATCGGAGTTCCCTTTGCCATAGCTGATGCCACCACACTGACCGAAGCAGGATATGTGGGAGAGGATGTTGAAAACATTCTCCTTAAACTCATACAGGCTGCCGATTACAATGTGGAAAAGGCACAAAACGGTATCGTATACATCGATGAGATAGATAAGATCACAAAAAAGGGCGAGAATGTCTCCATCACAAGAGATGTGTCGGGTGAAGGCGTACAGCAGGCTCTCCTTAAGATAATAGAAGGAACCATGGCTTCCGTTCCTCCCCAGGGCGGAAGAAAACACCCTCATCAGGAGCTTATACAGATAGATACATCAAATATCCTGTTTATCTGCGGAGGTGCTTTTGACGGCCTCGAGAAGATAATAGGAGAGAGGCTTAACAGAAAATCCATAGGTTTTAAGGCGGAGATACGCTCCGGAAATGAGAATGAGAGTACGGCGCTTTTTTCACAGGTTACCCCCGGAGATCTTGTAAAATTCGGACTTATACCTGAGTTTATCGGACGTGTTCCCGTAACGGTGGCTCTTGACGGTCTTGACAGAGAGGCGCTCATCAGGATACTTAAGGAGCCTAAGAATGCGCTCATAAAGCAGTACAGAAGGCTTTTTGAAATGGATGGTGTTGATCTTAAATTTGATGATGATGCCGTGGATTCAATTGCTGATAAAGCTATAGAGCTTAAGATAGGCGCCAGGGGCTTAAGATCCGTTATGGAGGATATCATGCTTGATGTGATGTTTGATATTCCTTCCAATGAGAATATTGAGACATGTATCATCAATAAAGCCGCGGTTGAGAAAACAGCTGCACCGCTCACGATCCAATCCGATAAAAATACAAAGAAGAGAAAAAAGACCGGTACAGAAGAAAGTTAGTTACACAGGATATATAATCGCGTGAAAAGACCGCATGGGCGGTCTTTTCTATACCGTGTTCAAAAAGGTTCAGATACGGATATGAAAGAGAAAAAATCTAAAAACGATATAAGAGAACTTCCGCTTGCGGCATTGGAGGATATGGTCATATTCCCGGGGAACACGATACAGTTTGATGTGTCGGATAAACGTGCGGTAGCTGCGGCCGAGGCTGCCATGCTTTCGGATGGATATATGTTTGTTATGATGTCCCGTTCGGAAAAGAATACGGAGGAATCTTTTTATCCTCTTTCCGGGAAAGAAAAGGGAGAGGGATTTAATGAAAATATAGGATCCGTTGTAAAGATAACCCAGATGATACGTCTTGACAACGGTATGTTAAGGCTTCAGGTTTATGGCGATGGCAGGTCTGTGCTTATTGAAAAGGATCCTCTCTCGGCACCATACGATATTGCAAAGATAAGCCCTGTAGCGGAAGATGTGGTTACGGATAGTATTAAGGCAGAGGCCATAAGAAGAGAACTCATAAACGAAGCTGAAGGCTATGCTTCGGAAACTGCCGGTATAAACGGTATGATGCTTCGCTTCAGAAAAATAAGAAATCTTTCCGCACTTGCTGATTCGATAATCTCAAGTCTTCCGTTTAACCTTGATGACAGGCTTGAGATACTTGGTACGGCTGCTGTTTTTTTAAGATGCAGAAAGCTGCTTTCAATACTTAAGAATGAGCGCAATATCATAAAGAACAGAAGGGAGATCGCCGAAAAGATATCTCTTCAGGTTGATGAGCATCAAAAGGAATATCTTCTCAGGGAACAGTTATATTTTATCAAGAATGAGCTTGGTGAAAATGACGACGATAATAACAAAGAAAAGAGCGAGGCTGAGCTGTTTGAGGAAGCCGTGGAAAAACTTGATGCGCCGGAGGAAGTAAAAGAAAAACTAAGAAAAGAGATCAGGCATTTTGTTTATTCGTACTTCAGTCAGGAAGGACAGGTGGATCGTGCATATATAGAGACGCTCTTAGAACTTCCCTGGAATAAGACTTCTGAAGATCATGATAAAAAAATTGATATAAATAAGGCAAAGGATATACTTGAAAGAGATCATTACGGCTTAAAGGATGTAAAGGAAAGAGTGATCGAATATCTTGCGGTAAGGACACTTACCGGAAGATCTGATGCATCGATACTCTGCCTTGTGGGACCTCCCGGAACAGGAAAGACATCCATTGCAAGATCAGTGGCTGAAGCTACAGGCAAGCCTTATGTAAGGATATGCCTGGGCGGAGTGAGGGATGAAGCGGAAATAAGGGGACACAGAAAGACATATGTGGGAGCGATGCCGGGACGTGTAACTGCCGCGCTTAAGCAGGCGGGCGTAAAGGATCCACTCATACTTCTTGATGAGATCGATAAGATGAGTCAGGATTACCACGGTGATGTGGCTTCTGCAATGCTTGAAGTGCTTGATCCGGAACAGAATAAAAGCTTCAGGGATCATTATGTTGAGCTTCCGCAGGATCTTTCCGAAGTGCTTTTCATTGCAACGGCAAATGACTGGGATAATATTCCAAGGCCCCTGCTTGACAGGATGGAAGTGATAGAGATTGCCGGATATACAGCCAACGAAAAATTCCATATTGCAAAAGAGCATCTTTTAAAAAAGACGGAAGAAAAAAACGGTGTCACTCCTTCAATGTTCAGGATAACGGATGGCGCTGTAAAAAAAGTCATTGACTGTTATACCAGGGAGGCAGGTGTCAGGGAGCTTGAGAGAATGCTCTCAAAGCTTTGCAGAAAGACAGCTGTCGAGATACTGTCAAGAAAAGGAAAAGCGAAGAATAAAGGCCCTGTAAGGATAACTGATTCAAATATAGAACAGTATCTCGGTAAGATAAAGTATCCTTCCGAGAAATTAAACGGAAAGAATGAAGCAGGCGTTGTAAGAGGGCTTGCATGGACCGGTGTGGGAGGTACCACTCTCATGGTGGAAGTAAATGTGATGCCGGGAAAGGGTGAGCTTACGCTTACCGGACAGCTCGGGGATGTCATGAAGGAATCAGCCATGGCGTCACTTACCTATGTCAGGAGTATAGCGTCTTCATACGGTGTTGCGGATGATTATTTCCAGAATCATGATATTCATGTGCATCTTCCGGAAGGTGCTGTTCCAAAGGATGGACCCAGTGCCGGCATAACTATGGCAACCGCCATACTTTCGGCTGTTACATCAAAGCGTGTGGACAGAAAACTTGCCATGACAGGTGAGATATCGTTAAGAGGAAATGTCATGCCGGTGGGCGGTCTTAAGGAAAAGATACTCGCAGCTAAAACAGCTGGAGTGACTACCGTGCTGCTTCCTTATGAGAACATGATAAATGTTGAAGAGATCGATAAGGAGATCACGGACGGCATAGAGCTTATATATGTAAAACACATGGATGAAGTTGTTTTACGGGCTTTTGAAACCGTAAGTAAAAGGACAAGAAGTAAAAATGATAATAAAAAAAGCAGAGCTTGAGACAGTCATAGGAATAAGGAGCGATATACCGGTAAATGAGCTTACGGAATTTTGTTTTGCCGGACGGAGCAATGTGGGAAAGTCATCGCTCATTAATTCCATAATGCAGAGGAAATCACTTGCAAGGACCAGCTCAGAGCCGGGTAAGACAAGGACAATAAATTATTATAATGTCAATGATGCGTTCTATCTTGTGGATCTTCCCGGATATGGATATGCAAAGACCGGAAGGGCGGAAGCTGCAGCCTGGGGCAGAATGGTCGAAAGATATCTTAAGTATTCGAGAACACTAAAATATGTTTTCCTGCTTACGGATATAAGGCATGATCCTCCTGCCTCGGATATCCAGATGTATGAGTGGATATTATCACGCGGCTTTGAACCTGTGGTCATTGCCACAAAACTTGATAAGATAAAACGATCGGAAAAAGATAAGCGCTTAAAGGCCATACGGCTTGGGCTTTCAATGGACGGAAACGGGATACTCATTCCTTTTTCCGCAAAAACAAAGGCAGGGCTTGAAGAGATATATGCTCTTCTCGAAGAATAGAGATTAATATGATATACAGTGAAACACATAAAAACATAGGTATTGATGAAGAGACTTTTTCTTTTGGCGAGAATATACTCAAAGGCTTAAAAGAACGTTTTGAAAAGATCGATGAAACCGCAGAGATCAATTCGCTTAAGGTACTTGCCGCGATGCAGAGAGCCGGTGTGGGCGAGGCATGTTTAAACGGTACTACCGGTTACGGATACAGCGATCTTGGCAGGGATACATTAGAGAAAGTATATGCTGATGTATTCCGCACCGAGGATGCTCTTGTAAGGCCCCAGATAACCTGCGGGACCCATGCACTTGCGCTTGCTCTTATGAGTGTACTAAGGCCCGGTGATGAGCTGCTAAGCCCGGTGGGACGTCCCTATGATACTCTTACATCCGTTATAGGAATGGATGAAGAAGACGGTGATATACATAAAAGCGGGTCGCTTCGGGAATACGGCATATCCTACAGGGAGGTTTCGCTTTTATCTGACGGGAGCTTTGACTATGAGGGGATAAGGGCTGCGCTTAACGAAAAGACAAGGCTTGTTACCGTACAGAGATCAAAGGGCTATGCGGTAAGGCCTACATTTTCGGTTGAACGGATAGGTGAGCTGATATCCTTTATAAAAGGCATAAAACCTGATGTCGTCGTAATGGTTGATAATTGCTACGGTGAGTTTGTTCAGGAAATAGAGCCTTCGGAAGTGGGAGCAGATCTTTGCGCAGGGTCACTTATAAAGAATCCCGGAGGCGGGCTTTGCCCCTGCGGAGGTTATCTGGCAGGTAAAAAAGAACTTATTGAAAATGCCGCTTACAGGCTCACTTCACCGGGATTGGGAAAAGAAGTGGGTGCATCTTTAGCGCTTTTGCCATCTTTCTATCAGGGATTCTTTTTAGCACCTACTGTCACCGCTGCAGCTCTTAAGACGGCTATATTTGCGGCTTCCGTATATGAAAAGCTGGGCTTTGAATGTACACCTTGTGCGGATGCGGAAAGATATGACATAATTCAGGCTGTGACATTAAAGAGCCCCGAGAGGATATATGCTTTCTGCGAAGGCATACAGGCAGCTTCTCCGGTTGATTCGTTTGTAAAACCCGAAGCATGGGATATGCCGGGATACAGCGATAAGGTTATAATGGCTGCGGGCGCATTTGTTTCAGGCTCAAGTATCGAGCTTTCGGCCGATGCTCCGATAAGGGAACCTTATGCCGTATATTTTCAGGGAGGGCTTACTTTCCCTCACGGAAAAACAGGGATACTGAGATCCCTGCAGGCGCTTAAGGATAAAGGGCTTGTAAATCTTACCGGGCTTAATTAAAATCATTCGTACGACAATTATTTTTTGAAGGGGATATGCAGATGAATGCATTTGGTATAGATCTTGGTTCGAGCAATATACGTATATATAACGGCATAGATGATTCTTTTATGATGGAAAAGAACATGATAGCCGTGGAAGGCAAGGATACGCTTTTTGCCTATGGAGATTCCGCTTTCGAGATGTATGAGAAGGCACCGGATAATATCACCGTATCCTATCCTGTGACAAACGGTGTCATAGCGGATATAAAGAATATGAACACCCTTATCCTTTATTTTATAAATGATCTGTGTAAGGGAAATATAAAGGGATCTGATTATTATATTACAGTGCCCGGAGATGTTACCGAAGTTGAACGCAGGGCTTTTTACGATCTTATACTGGACAGCAATGTCAAGGCAAAAAACGTTTATATCATTGAAAAAGCAGTGGCTGATGCAGTCGGAATGGATATTGACGTAAAGACAGCGCAGGGCGTCTTTATGGTGGATATAGGATATCAGACTACAGAGATATCACTGCTTTCGCTTGGCGGGATCGTTACATCAAGGCTTATAAAGATGGGCGGACAGAAATTTGATGATTCCATTAAGGCTGCAGTACGTAAGGAATATAATCTTTTCATCGGAGACAAGACCGCTGAAAAATTAAAGATAGCCATGCGTGATGTACAGCAGAGCGGTCAGAATGCAGTTGTTTACGGAAGAGATATAATCACCGGTCTTCCTGTGGAAAAAGAGATAGATACCGAGATCGTTTTTGAGAGCATCAGGGAAAATATAGAAACCATCATTGACGGTATCAAGCAGATACTTGAGCGTACACCTCCCGAACTGGGCGCTGATATATATCATAACGGTATATTCCTTACGGGAGGAGGCTCCGAGCTTGTGCATTTAGCCGATATGACGGCAGATGCCACGGGCCTTGTCGTAAATATCTCGGAAGAACCGGTTGCCACCGTTATACGGGGGGTAAACAGGATCATGAAAGAAAAGCATTTTTCATCCCTTGCCAGGTCGGTAGAGGATGCCGGCTGATAGAAAATGTCACCGGTAGTAAAGAAAAAACCGGAGAAGAAATCCATCCCCGGAAAATATCTTCTCCTTATAGTGACCATATTATGTCTGGCGCTTATGCTCCTTACTTTTACCACGGACATAAGCTCCGGTTTTCTTGACAGTGCCGTCGGTACTGTCGTCGTTCCGTTTCAGAAAGGGCTTATGCACACCGGGACAGCCCTTACATCCATAGCAGATAAGAGACGTGAGTATTCCGAGCTTGAAGCGGAAAATGAGAGCTTAAAGCAGCAGATCGCGGAGCTTACCAGTGAGAATACACTTCTCATGCAGGATCATTATGAGCTTATGAGCCTCAGGGAATTATATGATCTTGACAATACTTACTCCGAATATGAAAAAACCGGCGCAAGGATAATTGCTGCAGATTCCGGAAGCTGGTTTTCCACTTTTGTGATAGACAAGGGAGAGGCTGACGGGATAGAGACGGATATGAATGTTATTTCCGGCGCAGGGCTTGTCGGGATCGTCACGGAAACCGGAAAGGACTGGGCAAGGGTAAGAACGGTCATCGATGACAGGTCCAATGTCAGCGCCACTATCCTTCATACAGGTGATAATCTGATGATATCAGGCGGCATAGAGCTTATCGAGCAGGGGTTAATATCCTATTCCGGGCTTTATGACCAGGATGAAAATGTCAGGGAAGGTGATAAAGTCGTTACTTCCGGTATTTCTTCCAAATATCTTCCGGGTATACTGATAGGTTACGTGGAGAGCATAGACACGGATTCGAATAACATGACACGTTCGGGATATATCACACCTGTTGTGGATTTCGAACACTTAAGGGAAGTACTTGTGATCCTTGAAAAGAAGCAGAATACGGGAGAGCATGGGTCATGAATATAAAGAAGGCCGTTACGGAGACTGTTCTTATCCTTTTTTCTTTTTCCCTGCAGACAACGCTTTTTTCCTTTATACCTGTCCTGCGGGCATCGGCTGATGTTATGCTTATATTAACTGTATGTCATGCGCTCTTCCGCGGGGAACGTACAGGGGTCATGACAGGTTTTATCTGCGGGCTTTTATACGACATAATGTTTATGGATATTCTTGGCTTTTATGCTCTTTTGTATGCTTTTATCGGTTTTGTCTGCGGAGCGCTTACCGATTATTTTGACAGAAACGATATACGTCTTCCCCTGGCAGCGATCGTAATATCCGATATTGCTTTTGGTCTTATAAGATTTTTCTTTCTTTATGTCCTTATGGGAAATTTCGACATCGCTTTTTATATGCGTGACAGCATGCTGCCTGAGCTTGTTTTTACGATAATCGTTTCCCTTGTTTTTTATCCTTTGCTTCTTTTGATCGAAAAAAAGATCATAGAACCGAAACTCATTGGAAAAGAAAAACCGGAGGAGTTTGTGGATGTTATATGACATAAGGGAAAAAGTGACCGCGTTCTTAAGATCCAGATTCGTCATTCCTTTTTTGATGCTCGTGGTCATATTTTTTGTGCTTATCGGAAGAGTGTTTACGCTTCAGATAGTTAACGGTGATTCCTACAGGACAAACTTCACTTTAAATATAAAAAAGAATGTAAGCCTTCCTTCAAGCCGCGGCAATATTTATGACAGGAACGGTGTTTTGCTTGCCAGCAACAGATTGGCCTATTCCGTTACCATTACGGATACTTATGAATCCGGCAGCAAAAAAAACAAGGATCTGAATACTACTATCCTTTCAATGGTGAGGATAATAGAAAAAAATAATGATACGCTGCAGAGTGATTTCGGCATTTATCTGGATGCGGATGATAATTACTGTTTTTCTTATACAGGAAAGAAACATGAACGTTTTCTTGCTGACATATACGGAAAAAGTCTTACTGATGATCTGACATATACGGAAAGGACATCCAATCCCGATGATGTTGTAAAGTTTTTATGCTCATCAAAAAAATACGGAATAGGGACCTATACTGACGGTACGGGAACAAGCGGCTTTATTTCCATGATGGGTTATACAAAAAAAGACATCTTAAGGATCGCCATAGTAAGATATAACTTAAGCCTTAACGCTTTCCAGAAGTATATCGCAACCACCGTGGCAACGGATGTTTCGGAAAGAACGGTTGCAGAGATCAAGGAAAATGCTTCGGAACTTCAGGGCGTGGATATCAAAGAGGATATGGTAAGACGCTATGAGCAGAGCGTATATTTTTCCCAGATAATAGGGTATACAGGCAAGATATCCGAAGAGGAATATGAGGAATACTCATCGGCCGATTCCGATTATACCAATACGGATTTTGTCGGAAAGACAGGTATCGAATATTCGATGGAGAGTGAGCTCAAGGGCAAAAAGGGGAGCGAAACTCTTTTTGTCGATAATATGGGAACTGTTCTTAAAAAAGAGAATACTGTTATGCCGACGGCAGGCAATGATATCTATCTGACAATAGATGCAAATCTGCAGACTGCTGTATATCATCTTCTGGAGCAGAAGATTGCGGGAATACTCTCATCAAAGATCGTCCCGGAAAAGGATCCGCAGCAATATGGAAGAAACAGGGTCATTTCCGTTTATGATGTGTATTATGCGCTTATCTCAAACAATGTGATCAATATGAATCATATGACGGGAGATTATGCCGGAGAAGCGGAGCGCAGGGTGGGATCCGCATTCCTTGAAAAACAGGAAAAGACCATAAAAGAACTTGATGATATCATGCGTTCATCATCTGTTCAATATAAGGATCTTCCGGATGAGTATAAGGAATATGAGAGCTTTATAATAAGCATGCTTGCCGGCAGGAATTCGGGTATTATACTTTCCGATAAAGTGGATACCTCGGATGAGATGTATATAAGATGGCATAATGCGGAGGATATGAGCATAAAAGAATATCTGGAATACTGCATCGATGCCCAGTGGGTTGATCTTACAAAACTTACGCTTAAGGATGATTATTCCGATTCCGCGGAGGTTTATGATGCTCTGGTTACATACGTAACGGAACATCTGGTAAATAACAGTGATTTTTCAAAAAGGATATATAAATATCTTATCCTGGAAGAAACGGTAAACGGCAGGGATCTGTGCCTGATACTCTGGGAACAGGATGTGATACAGTTAACATCAGCTGAGCTTTCGTCTTTAAAAAACGGTACAGTATCGGCTTATTCTTTTATGTTAAAGTTAATAAAGAATATCCAGATAACACCGGCTGACTTAGGTCTTGACCCCTGTTCCGGATCCTGCGTCATAACAGATCCGCAAAACGGGGAAGTGCTTGCCCTCGTTTCATATCCCGGATATGACAATAACCGTTTGGCAAATAACGCGGATCCGGCATATCTTGCAAAACTAAGTTCAAACCGTTCAAGGCCTTTATGGAACTATGCCACACAGCAGAAGACCGCTCCCGGTTCCACATTTAAGATGGTAAGCTCCGTGGCAGGCGTGATGGAAAATGTTATAGATGAATATGAGCATATAGACTGTGAGGGGAGCTTTACGAAACTGGGTGCCACCACGCATAACTGCTGGATATATCCGGGTAGACATGGCGAGCTTGATCTGGCAGGGGCTATTCAGAATTCCTGCAACTATTATTTTTACGAGGTTGGTTACAGGCTTGCCGATGACGGAAGCGGATATAATGATACAACAGGTATAGAAAAGCTTTCAAAGTACGCAAAGATGTTTGGCTTAGGTGATCCCACCGGAGTGGAGATATCCGAATCAGAGCCGGAGATATCAGATCAATACCCCGTTGCATCCGCTATCGGACAGGGAAAACATAACTATACCACAGCAGGTCTTGCAAGGTATGTGAGTGCCGTTGCAAATAAGGGAACCGTCTATGACCTGACACTTATACATGAGATCGATAATTCATCCGGAACTGCCGTAATGAAAGCGGTTCCGCGTATAAAGAACCAGCTTGTGATAGAGCCTGAATGCTGGAATTCCATTCATAATGGAATGAAAAGGGTGGTGGAGGATAAATCATATTTTGACAGTGTATCCGTTGTATGTGCAGGAAAGACGGGAACTGCGCAGGAGGCGGCAAATAAACCGAATCATGCATTGTTTGTCGGATTTGCGCCGGCTGATTCTCCTAAGATAGCAATGGCGGTCAGGATAGCAAATGGTTATTCATCTGATTTTGCGGCCCAGCTTGGCTGCGATATCATTAAATATTATTTCGGTCTGGAAGATGATACCAAACTGATCACGGGAAATGCCTCCGATGCAACGGCTACATCTGCCGGAGACTAAGGATAAGGAATATGAAAGAATCAATAAGGCTTAAAGACTGCAATTTTCTTCTTATAGCTGCAGTTGTCATATTGAACATAATAGGTATATTTGCCATAGGTTCTGCAAGGCCGGCGCTTCAGTCAAGACAGATAAGCGGCATGATAGCGGGACTTGTGGTGATGGTCATTGTGGCGCTTATCGATTACTCGTATATATTAAAATTTTACTGGGTGATATATGCCCTGAATCTTGTATTGCTTTTTTCTGTGGAATTATTCGGTGAGTCTGTTAATAATGCAAAACGCTGGCTTATAATACCCGGGATAAATCTGCAGTTTCAGCCCTCGGAGCTTGCCAAGATATTGTTGATACTATTTTTTGCCAGGTTTATAATGCTTCACAGGGAACAGATCAATACGGTTAAAATACTGGCGGTGATGTTTATACTGCTCGCGCCAATACTTTTACTGGTAAAGCGACAGCCGGATCTTTCCACAACCATAATGCTTGCAGCAATTTTCTGTATGCTGCTTTTTATGGGAGGCTTAAGCAAAAAGATCATCATAGGCGTGTTTGCGGTGGTTGTTCCGGCGGCCTCGATTTTTCTTTTCCTTGTACTTCAGCCGGATCAGACACTTATAGAACCTTATCAGCAAAAACGTATACTTGCATGGCTCGACCCCGAAGAATACGCTCTTTCGGATGCCTGGCAGACCGAAAATTCGATCATGGCCATAGGTTCCGGAGAACTTACGGGAAAGGGATTAAATAATAACGAGGTTTCGTCCGTAATAAACGGAAATTACGTTTCTGAAGCGGAAACGGATTTCATATTTGCCGTTATCGGTGAAGAAATGGGATTTATAGGCTGCAGCAGTGTTATAATCCTTATAGTGATCACCGGCTGGTGTTGCTTTGCAACGGGCATGAAGGCAAAGGACCTGTCGGGAACCCTTATATGCATGGGAATAGGGACCATAGCGGCGCTGCAGGGATTCTTTAATATTTCCGTTGCCACAGGCATCATGCCGAATACGGGAATACCGCTTCCTTTTGTCAGCTATGGGCTGACATCACTTGTAAGTAATTATATGGGAATTGGATTTGTCTTAAGCGCAGGCTTCAGGAAACGTGAACCTGAACGTCATACAACAGAGCTCGGACAGATCGGAACGGAGATAAAATGAAAATAGCACTTATAGCACATGATGCAAAAAAGAAACTCATGCAGAATTTCTGCATAGCTTACAGAGGTATACTCGGAAAGCATGATATATATGCTACGGGTACCACAGGAAGGCTGATCGAAGAGGTCACAAACTTAAATGTAAAGAAGTTTTTGGCCGGACATTTAGGTGGCGAGCAGCAGGTTGCCGTCCAGATCGAACACGATCAGATCGATCTCGTTATTTTTTTAAGGGACCCCTTAAACCCCATGGCTCATGAGGTGGACAGCTCAAATATGCTAAGGCTCTGTGATATGCATAATATTCCGCTTGCCACAAATCTTGCTACGGCGGAGCTGCTCATTAAATCTTTGGACAGGGGAGATCTTGATTTCCGTGAGATATACAAGGATTAAAATCATTTCAATTATCCTTACACTGTCTTTTTTGCTCACTGCATGCGGAAAGGCTTCTTTTTCCATACCCTATGGCACATTTGGGGATAATGCTGCATATACCGCGGATCCTGTGGAGGCAAGAGGCTCCCTGCCTCTTTTTGCTTCCGGTCTTGCTGCGGTTTCGACAAATATTACTGATACGGCGCCCATGATCGACACAGGCGATTTTACTGCAGCTGCCCTGTATTGTATTGATGACAGGGAAGTGCTTTATTCATATGATGCCTGCATGCGTATAGAGCCGGCATCACTGACCAAGCTGATGACAGCACTTCTTGTTGCGGAAAACTGCAGCAGACTTGATGATATCATCACTGTCGGCGATGTGAGCATAAAGGAAGAGGGAGTGCAGCGCTTCGGACTTAAGGAAGGCGACCGTATAAGCATACGAAGCCTGCTGCAGATCATGCTTGTACATTCCGGAAATGATGCCGCACTGTGTCTTTCAGAATATGTAGGCGGGATACGTGCAAAAGAAAATGACAGGGGCAAAGCGCCGGCTGATATATTTACCGAACTTATGAATGACAGGGCAAAAGAACTTGGATGCAGCGGCACACATTTTACAAATGCCCACGGACTTTCGGACAGTGAACATTATTCCACCGTATATGATCTTTATATAATACTGGACAAGCTTCTTGAATATAAGGATATCACGGATATAATGGCGCTTGCCAAAGTTACGGTCAAGTACAGCAATGCGGCGGGAGAAGTTGTCGAAAAGACGGTGACCAATACGGATCTTTTTCTGTCGGGAGGGTATTTGCTTCCGGAGGGATTTTCGATCATTGCAGGGAAAACAGGTTCTACGGCTGCTGCCGGAAGATGCCTTATCATCGGAGCAAAATACACGGACGGAAAGAAATATATTGCCGCCGTAACGGGTGCCGCGGATCATGAAAAGCTTTACGGCACCATGTCGGAACTATTGAAAATATGTGACCGTTAGATTATAATATTTTAAGATTTTGCATTATAAAAATACCGGAGGTAAACATAGATGATGAAGCTTATCATTGGAAATGAAGGAACAGGAAAAACAATGAAACTCCTTGATCTTGCAAACAATGCAGTTACCCAGGCAAAGGGGAATCTTGTATATCTTGACAAGAACGGAAGGCATATGTTTGAGATAAACAACAAGATCAGGCTTATCGATGTTTCGGAATTTTCTTTTTCTGATGCAGATGAATTTTTCGGTTTTGTCTGCGGAATATTATCACAGGACAGGGATATAGAGGCTATGTTCTTTGACAGCTTCTTAAAGCTTGCAAATATAAGTAAGGAAGATGCTGCTAAAGAACTTGAGAAATTTGATGCACTTGGTAAGAAATACAATATTGACCTTTGCATCGCTTTATCCGCAGAGGAGTCGGATATACCCGAGTCATTACGCTCCTCCATATTAAGCTAAAGGTATATGCCTCGTAAGAAGGCAAATAAAGCCCCTGCCGGAAAGCCTGTAAAAAAGGCTATCGGCAGGGAAAATATTGAAAAATACGGTGGAAGATTTCTGGCTATTCTGATAGTTGTCTTCCTCTTTTTTTTGATAATACTTTTTATGCAGGTCATCTCAAAAGACCGTATAAGCTCTTATATGGTCCGCAAAGGTTCCCTTACACAGGATAATATCTACAGGGCTATGCTGCTTAAGGATGAATATGTGATAAATGCTCCCGCCTCGGGAACACTTATCTGTCTTGCGCCTGAAGGTGAGCATGCCGGCAGGGGAAGCCGGCTTTTTTCGGTGGATGAGACCGGTTCGCTTATGGGGGATGCATCTTCGGGTGATTATTCACCTTCGGAAGAGGACAGGGAACTGCTTAAAAATGAGATTGATACTTTCAGGGCCGGTTTTTCTCCGGATGAATTCCGCGAGACCTATGATTTTGTACACAGTTTAAGCTCGGAGATAAACCGTATATCGGCCCGCAGCATAAATGACAGGATAGATTCCGTAAACGGCCTTGCTACTTTTTCAAATGACGGCGACGGAGGATATGTTATTTATTCAGCCGACGGCATGGAAGGCATAACGGTAAATGATCTTAAAAAAAGTCTTTTTTCGGAATCATCATACGAGAAGAAACAGTATATGACAGGGGATCTTGTTGACAGAGGGACCCCGGTCTGCAAGCTTATACGATCCGATGATTGGAAGGCTGTGATAATCACGGATAATGAACAGGCTGAATACTTCAGAAAAGAAGGGTATTGCACCATTGTTTTTAAGGACCGTGATATTCGCTTAAGCGGAAAGGTCTCGGTAAGCAGCTGTGATGCGGATAATTCTTATTGCATATTTACTTTTAACAGTTCCGTGCCTAATTTTGCCGCTGAAAGATTTACGGATATCGAAGTAAAAGGATCGGCTACGGAAGGCTTAAAGATTCCTGTAAATGCCATAGCAGATAAGACATTTTTTACCATACCTAAGGAATTTGCCGTTCCGGATACTGCCGAAGAAGGCGGAAATGCGGTATTTTTGAAACAGTCTTATCTGGAAACAGGGGAGTCCTCGGTACTCAAGGTAGAGGTATCGGTATATTCCGAAACCGACGATCACTATTATGTGGATAATACTCAGCTTAAATACGGGGATGTTCTTATAAAGCCGGACAGCAATGCTAAATATGTTGTAAGGGATACGGACGTCTTAAGAGGTGTTTATAACATCAATAAGGGCTTTGCAAGGTTTTATAAAGTGAATATACTTGATGAAAACAGTGAATATGTGATAATAGCCTCTGATACGACATATGGTATCAGGGAGTATGATTATATAATCCTTGATGCGGAAAATGCCGTGGACGATGAGTTTATCTATGAATAAATTTTTTAGGGAGAGGGAATATGATCGCTCAAAATTTAACTGAAGTAAGAAGAAGGATTGAAGAGGCCTGTAAGAAGAGCGGAAGGGATATATCTGAGGTGACTCTTATCTCGGTCAGCAAGACAAAGCCCGTTTCCATGCTTAAGGAAGCTTATGATGCCGGCAGCCGCGATTTCGGTGAAAACAAGGTCCAGGAACTCACGGAAAAGATGCCGGTGCTTCCGGATGATATCAGGTGGCATATGATAGGCCATCTGCAGACAAATAAAGTAAAATATATCACAGGTAAGGTAAGTCTCATTCACAGTATCGATACACTTCATCTGGCAGAGGCTGTCGAAAAAGAATCGGCAAAAGCAGGAATAAAGACTCCTGTTCTTATTGAGATAAATGAGGCAGGTGAGGATTCGAAATTCGGCACCTCCGATGAGGCGGCAAATACGGAGCTGATAAAAAGAGTATCGGATCTTCCTCATATTGAGTTAAAAGGCCTTATGACCATTGCACCTTATACCGAGGATCCGGAAAGCAACAGGAAGTATTTTTCTGCATTAAGAGAATTTTCTTTAAGGCCTGAGTTTAAAGACTGCTTTGCAGGGCATCCTCTTCTTTCGATGGGAATGACCGGAGACTTTGAAGTGGCGGTGGAGGAGGGGGCTCATTTTGTAAGAGTCGGCACCGGCATCTTTGGGGAAAGGGATTACGGTATACATTAATATTTTAACAGATCAGCTGATATTTACAGATTGAATGGCGCCTGTTGTACGGGCGCTTTTTTATTTATTTGAAGACGTAAACGATATTCCGGCGATCCGATTAACATAAATCAGGGCAGGTTAACATAACGTTTTTTATAGGTTTACATAAATCAGTTAACATAAGTTCGGATGCTGTTTACATAATATGTTCACATAAAACATTGACATAAGAAATATATCTGTAACGTCTGCAGACAGATACAGTCGCAAAAAAGCTTATGAATACTAGATTTTTGTGATATTAATGTAGAAAAAGTTTTTCAAAAAAATGTTGACATAATTTAAATACTGGTGCATAATTGACGTAGTTGTTTTAAAAATATCCCATTGTATGAGGAGGAAGAAAAATGTCATTTAGTTTATCAAACCTTGCGAGCGTATTTCGTGCAGATGAAGAATATGATGATGATGTATATGAGGCTGATGAGATGGAAGAGTATGAAGCAGAAAGACCTTCGAGAAAGTCTTCTTCAAAGAGCAGCGGGAAGATTTCTCCTTTTGCAAAGAAGAATTCAGAGAGCGCTTTTACGGCAAGCGAAGTTTTCACTATCTGCCCCAAGAGCCTTGATGATGTAAGCGAGCTTACCTTAAAGCTCCTTGACGGTGTTTCTGTTATACTTAACACTCAGGAATGCACACCCGAGCTTGCTACCAGAGCACTGGATTTCGCCTGCGGCTCCGTATATGCTCTTAATGGTACATTCGGAAAGATCTCCGTATCTGTTGCCAGCGCACCCTGCGGAATCTATCTTTTTACTCCCGAGGCGGTGAATATCACAGGTGATATCCTTACGGGAAATAACTGATCACTGAATGTTTTATGAACCGGCTCATTTGAGCCGGTTTTTTTTATCAGCATTTTATATTTGCATTGGAACATGATAAAGGCTTATAATATATTGATGTTTTTTGATCACAATTCGGAGGTACTTAATGGGAAGCGCATCACTAAAACACGTGCTCATAGTTGATGATGATAATATCAATCTTACCTGCGCCAGGACTGTGCTTAAGGGATATTGTAAGGTTACTCCCACAATATCCGGAAACCAGGCGCTACATTTCCTTGAAAACAATACCCCGGATCTTATCCTTCTTGATATGAACATGCCGTTCATGGACGGCTTTGAAGTTATGCGAAGGATAAGGGAGAATCCCAGGATAAAAGATATTCCCATAATATTCCTTTCTGCAAATGCAAATGCCGTGACCGAAGCAGAATGTCTTGAGATGGGGGCTGTTGATTTCATTGCAAAGCCCTTTGTTCCCAGTGTCCTCTTAAACCGCATAAACAGAGTGCTTGCGATCGAAGACAAGCATCATATCCTTTCCGATGAGCTTAATGAACGCATAAAGGAAGTTGAGGATATAAAGGACAGGTCGCAGAAGGACGTGCTCACAGGTCTTTATAACAGGGTTTATACGGAAAGCCTTGTAAATAAAAAGCTTTCATCCGGTGCCGAAGGTGTTCTGTTCATGATAGACATGGACAATTTCAAGGCTATTAATGATAACTACGGCCATATAGCCGGTGATGATGTGTTAAAGATGATGGCTGACAGCCTTCGTGCCTGTGCAGGCGAAAATGATATCACCTGCAGGATAGGCGGGGATGAATTTGTGGCCTTTTTTGACGGACTTTCTGACAGGCATGAGATAAGCGAAAAGGCTGCCGCTCTTATAATGGATATCTGCACGAAGCTTGATGAGAAAGAATTCAATACCAATTCATCGATATCCGTAGGTATTGCCCATGCGCCCGATGACGGTTCGGAATTTAATAAATTATATAATGCAGCGGATAAGGCTCTTTACTACGTTAAACAGAACGGAAAGAATTCCTATCATTTCTACTCTGATTCTTCAGCGGAGGAACAGGGCAGGTCGGGACAGCTGGTTGATATAGGTTATATTGAAGAGGCGCTCAACAGGTCCGATTCCGGTACCGGTGTATATAAGGTTGCTTTTGATTCTTTCCATCATGTGTATAATCTTGTAAGCCGCATAGTTTCGAGATCGGACAGAGATGTTGAGAGTGTGCTTTTTACTATCATGCCTGTGCCCGGAACGGATCCGGATACCACAGAGACAGAGCTTGCCATTGAGCTTCTTGAACAGGCAATATACAGCTCATTAAGGCGTGAGGATATATCCACAAGATATTCCAGCAGGCAGATATTTGTTATCCTGATGGGAGCCAGGGATGAGAATGTTCAGATGATAGTTGAAAGGATAAATGCGGCATTCTTTACGCTTTATATGGGTGGAAAATATACCATAGCATATGATTTTGTTAAGATGAGGGGAAAGAAGACAGCCGACAGGGCAACAGCCGAAGTACGGGTCAAGCCTGAGATTTCGCCTGCGCCCGTGACAGAGTCTGTCGCAGAACTTGTAACAGAACCTGTAACAGAGCCTGAAGTTTTGCCTGTTTTTGAAGAAGAGCCTGTTAAAGAGGAGACATTCGATCCCAATCCTTTTTCTGCCATAAATTCAAGAACAGCTTTATTACATATTGAGGGCGGCCTTTTGGGGACCCCCGGAAACAATTCATAAGAGGAGCAAAAAATGCCTGAAATACTTACAGTAAACGTCAATAATAAACCTGCTTATGATATATATATTACAAAGGGGTTTTCTGAGCTTCCGGACCGTATAAAAACTGCGGGCCTGGAAGGAAAAAAAGCTTTTATAGTTACAGATACGCAGGTAGAGGGTTTATATGCTGAGGCGGTTAAGGAAGAGCTTTCAAAGGTATGTCCTTTTGTTACGGTTTACGCTTTTCCTTTTGGCGAAAAAAATAAAAATCTTGAAACCGTGCAGACCATACTTAAAGCGATGACCGAAGCCCGTTTTAACAGGGATGATCTGGTGGTTGCTTTAGGAGGCGGTGTTGCCGGCGATATTGCAGGCTTCTGCTCGGCTATATATATGAGGGGCATTGATGTTATACAGATCCCCACTACACTTCTTGCCCAGGTGGATTCCTCAATAGGCGGAAAGACAGGCGTGGATCTTGATGCTTATAAGAATATGGTGGGGGCGTTTAAGATGCCTTCACTGGTGTATATTAATATCGATACATTAAAAACACTGGACGGAAGGCAGTATGCTTCCGGTATGGCAGAGGTGCTTAAGTACGGTCTTATCATGGATGAAGCTTTTTATGAATGGCTCATATCAAGGATATACGAGATAAATGAGAGGGATGAGGAAGTACTTACGGAAATGATAAAGACCTGCTGTGAATGCAAACAGAAGATCGTTGAAAAAGACCCTCTTGAAAAAGGTGACAGGGCCCTGCTTAATTTCGGACATACTATAGGTCATGCCATAGAAAAATATAAGAATTTTGAACTGCTTCACGGAGAGTGCGTAGCATTGGGCTCAGTGGCTGCTGCATTCATATCATGGAAGAAGGAAAAGATAACCAGGGATGAGTATTATGAGATCAGGGATATGTTCGTTCCCTTTGATCTGCCCATATCGATAGAAGATATCGATCCTGATGAGATTATAAGACTGACAAAGTCCGATAAAAAAGCATCTTCGGACGGAATAAAATTCATATTATTGAAAAAGGCCGGAAAGGCTTATATAGACCGGAATGTAAGCGATGATGATCTGAGAGCCGGAATAGATGAAATATGGTTTTCGGATGAGGATAAGAGAGAATGAGCAGGAAAAGGGCAGCTTATATAGCGGATACCATTATCTTTGCAGTCATGCTTTTTCTTGATCAGGTAAGCAAGCAGCTTATCAGGTCCAATCTAAAAGAACATGAAAGTATAAAACTTATAGACGGTGTATTCGAGATATATCATTTTGAAAATACAGGAGCTGTCTGGGGAGTGCTTAAGGGGCAGACCGTTTTTTTTCTCATAATAACAGTGATCATATCTGCAGGCTGCATATATGTGCTCTTAAAGCTCCCGGCAGACAGGAAATATTCGTATCTGCACCCGGCGCTTGCTCTTGTTCTTTCGGGAGCGGCAGGCAATCTTGCAGACAGGGTCGTCAAAAGATCGGTAACGGATTTTCTTTATTTTTCACTGATCAATTTTCCTGTATTTAATGTCGCGGATATCTGTGTTGTCATAGGCGTGTTTATTCTTATGGTCCTCTTTATGTTCATATATAAAGATGAGGATCTTGAGTTTTTAAAAAAAAATCGGAGTGAAAAAACTCCGGATTGAGAGGTTGATATGAAGATCAGAACAAGATTTGCACCAAGCCCTACAGGAAGGATGCATGTCGGCAATCTGCGGACAGCTCTCTATTCCTATCTTATCGCAAAGCATGAAGGCGGCGATTTTATACTCCGCATAGAAGATACGGATCAGGAAAGGGAAGTTGAGGGTGCTGTAGATATAATAAACCGCACACTTGAAAAGACAGGTCTTATTTATGATGAAGGACCGGATAAGGACAAGGGCGTGGGACCTTATGTACAGAGTGAGAGACAGAAGAACGGTCTTTATATGGAATATGCAAAGAAGCTCATAGACAGGGGCGAGGCATATTATTGTTTCTGTACAAAGGAAAGGCTTGAGAGCCTTAAAACAAAGACCGGTGAAGACGGCAAGGAGATCATGGTATATGACAAGCACTGCCTTTCACTCTCAAAGGAAGAGACAGAGAAGAATCTGGCTGAAGGAAAGCCCTTTGTTATAAGACAGAACAATCCTTCGGAAGGTACTACATCCTTTAACGATGAGATCTACGGTGAGATAACCGTAGATAATTCGGAACTGGATGATATGATACTCATAAAGTCTGACGGTTTTCCCACATACAATTTTGCCAATGTGGTGGATGATCATCTTATGGGCATCACTCATGTTGTTAGAGGAAATGAATATTTAAGCTCATCTCCCAAATACAACAGGCTCTATGCTGCATTCGGCTGGGAGCCTCCCGTTTATGTTCACTGCCCGCTCATAACCGATGAAAATCATAAAAAACTTTCCAAGCGAAGCGGTCATTCTTCTTTTGAAGATCTTCTGGAACAGGGCTTTATAACAGAAGCTATAGTTAACTTCGTGGCACTGCTTGGCTGGTCTCCCGAGGGTGATAATGAGATGTTTAGCTTAAAAGAGCTTGTTGAAGCCTTTGATTATCACAGGATGAACAAGTCACCCTCCGTTTTTGATTTCACAAAACTTAAATGGATGAACGGAGAATATCTTAAAGCTATGGATGAGGAACGCTTCTATGATATGGCGAAGCCTTATCTTGATAAGTATCTTAAAGACGGTCTTGATAAAAAGAAGATCGCGGCCATGGTAAAGACAAGGATAGAGATCTTCCCGGATATTGAGGAAATGGTCGATTTCTTTAATGAGCTTCCCGAATATGATACGGAAATGTACTGCCACAAAAAGATGAAGACCACCAAAGAAAGCTCCCTTGCTGTTTTAAAGGAACTCTTACCGGTAATAGAAGCGCATGATGATTTTTCCAATGAGGCACTTTATTCAATGCTGCAGGGCTTTGCCGCAGAGCATGAATATAAGAACGGTTATGTACTCTGGCCTTTACATACAGCTGTATCAGGAAAACAGATGACACCGGCCGGTGCAACGGAGATAATGGAGATCATCGGAAAAGAAGAAAGCTTAAAGCGTATAGCAAAAGGCATAGAATTATTATCTGTCTGAATTTTAACGTTCACCTCTTGAATACCGGGTCAGACTGTGCTATATTATGT
>JAFYBJ010000067.1 GCA_017540265.1 Lachnospiraceae bacterium | reverse complement strand
TCGTTGTCCTTGTCGGACTGGTACTTATTTTTAAGGATCAGATCACAACTGTCGTAAACAATCTGTTTGAAAAGATCACAGCAAGAACAAATGCATTTTAGATCTGCATGATCTGAAAGGAAAGGAGAAAAGGGAAAGCAATGCAGGATAAGAATGTTAGAAACAGGGGGGCGGTGAGTGTTTATCTGGCGCTGATGCTTACGGTCATGATACCGCTTATATTCACGATGATGGAGGGCGTCAGGATAAATGCCGTAAAAACCGCTTCAGAATGTGCTGTAGAGCTTTCCCTGAATGCTGTACTTGCCGAATATGACAGGGAGTTATTAAAGCAATATGATCTGCTTTTCATAAATACGGCCTATGACAGTAAAACAGGGGATCTGAAAAACATTACAGATCATTTAAAACACTATGTAAATGAAAATCTGGATACCGGTAATGACATGCTTAAACTGTCACTTGAAGATATAGAATGCACGGCGGCAGCGAGGGCAACAGATGAGGACGGCGCTGTATTCAGATATATGGCTCTTTCTTATATGCTTGAAAAATACTGCATAGCATATGCGCAGGATGCGTTTGATATGATAAAAAGTTCTGAAAGTTCGAAACTTTTTACCGGAAATATAGAAAAAGAAGAGGCTGAGGCGCAGAAAAAACTTGATGATTATAAATTTGAAGTTCCACAGGTAGATGACGGCAACGGCGGAAAGATGGATGATCCGGATTGGGAAGAACCTGAGAAAGCCGATCCTGCATCAAAGGTAAACAGCGGAAAGAAAAAGGGAATACTGAAACTAAGCTGTGAAGGTGAACTGTCGAAGGAAGCTGTGGATACGGGGGTGTATGCATCCCACAGGGATCTTGTAAAAGGGAACGGTATGTGCAGTGACTGGGATAAAAGGGAAGGTCTTATATATGACTGTCTTTTTAATGAATACATCATGGAAAAGACAGGGGATTACAGAAATGAAAAAGAGGGCAGCGTACTTAAATATGAAACGGAATACGTGATAGCGGGAAGATCAGCAGACAGCGACAATCTTAAAGCTATGGCAGAAAAGATACTTTTACTGAGAGGCGCTTCCAATACCTTATATTATGCAACGGATAAGGAACTTACGGGGGCTGCTTCGACTATGGCTGCAACACTTTCAGCGGCCACCGGAACCGCAGTGCTGGAACCGCTTTATAAAACATTGATATCTGCGGCGTGGATATATGCCGAAAGTGTGTCTGATGTGAAGGAGATAATGAATGGCGGAAAGGTGCCGCTTTTAAAGAAAAAGTCAGACTGGAAACTGAGTATGGAAAATGCACTGGCTTTTAAATTTGACGGATTGTCAGAGACAGAGGATAAAGGCCTTGATTACGAGGATCATCTGAGGATTTTTCTATACACATTAAAAGAAAAGGAACGTACCGGCAGGATGATAGATATAGTTGAGATGAATATAAGAGCATCCACGGAAAATGAAAATTTCAGAATGGATGACTGTATAGCTGCCGCGGCATTTACATTTAAATTCAGGAGTGCTTACGGATATGATGTGATGACTTCAAGAACAGCGCGTTATATGTGAGGAGAAGATGAAAAAAATAAAGGAAAGGAAAAAAAGAATAAGGGGCAGTATGACACTTGAAGCTGCCATGGTATTACCTTTGTATATATTCTTTTTTCTTACCCTGCTTTCAGCTTTTTATATGCTTGAATTCGGACAGAGCGTGGACAATACCCTGGCAAGGTCGGCCGAAGAGATTTCCGTATTTGCTACGGCGGAAAATCTGCTTAGATCATCGGATGAGATCACATTAAAGGAAGCAGAGGGGAAAAGCGGGAATATAGATACACGGACTGCGCAGACTGTTCTATCGGATGCATATATTTTTTCAGAGCTTAACAGTAAAATCCCGGCAGAATACAGAAAGCGATCCGGACTTAAGGGCGGGATCAATATTCTATCCTCATCTGTAGACAGTGAAAGTGGCATTGTGGATATAAAGGCTTCTTACGGTATGGAACCGGTATTTAATTTCTTCTTTTTAAAGCCTGTAAGGTTCAATGCCAGAGCTTACACAAAGATGTGGAAAGGTTATGCGGGAAGTGTGTCGTTCAATGATGCTGATGAATCGGAAAGAACTGTCTTCGTTACGGAAAATGCTTCGGTATATCATCTGAGCAGGAGCTGTACTCATCTTGATCTTACCATAAGGCAGGTGGATCCCTCTTCTCTTGATTCGCAGAGAAATGTTTACGGAAATAAATATAAGAAATGTGAAAAATGCGGGAACATTCCAATGAGCCGGATAGTATATCTGACTGATGAGGGTGACAGGTATCACAATGATTTCAGCTGTCCGGGACTAACAAGATATATAAGAGAGATTCCGATATCCATGGTGGGTGATCTCAGGTTATGTTCAAGATGTGCAAAAAAAGGCGGTAATTGAATATTGGAAGGTATAGTTTTATATGTTCGTGAAATATGGGCAGGGATAATGCTGCTGTCAGGGAGCATAGAGGATATAAGAAAAAGAGGTTTCGGCAGATTTTTTATCGTATTTATGCTTGCAGGAACAATTGCAGCGATATGTCTTTCTTACAGTGAGATTCCGGATAAAAATGAGATCTTATCAGCCCTTACAGGTGCGGGAGCCGGACTTTTGCTGCTTCCGATGTGCCGTTTATCCGATGGTGCCATAGGAGAGGGAGATGCCGTTTTTATCGCGTGTATTGGAATGATATTCGGAATATCAGACTGCTTTCAGATATTTATGTATTCACTTTTGTTTCTTGCGGTTTTTGCCGTGCCGGCTATTGCTTCCGGAAAAGCGGGAAGACATTCATCTGTTCCTTATATCCCGTTTCTTGCGGCAGGGTATGCATTATATATTTACACAGTATATGTATAGTAAGCGACATTAGAAATTGCGATTTGAGCAGCATCAAAATGCTGGCACATATGGCTTTTGATGCTGCGAAAACGCAATTACTTTTGTCACTTCCTATACTTTAGATCAGAAAGGAAGAATATGTTTCATATAAATACTATCGAAAACAGAAAATTTAACTGTGCCTGCAATAACAGGGGCATGATGACTATCGAAGCCTGTATCATAATCCCGATGATAATCTTTATCTCACTTCTTTTGATATGGACAGGCATATTACTCTACAACAAAAGTGCAGTCAACTTTGCACTGGCAGCCGGACTTGATGCCGGAGAAGAAAATGCGGAAGCAGATAATGAAGAGCTGTGCACAATAATGAAGCTTAAGACAGAGGAACTACTGAAAGACCGTCTTATCCTTGTTAAGGATCCGGGGATAGAGGCGGTAACGGAATACGGCAGGTTAAATCTTAAGCTGGATGCATTTATGCAGGCACCGCCTGTACCGCTTACAGCTGATGCGGGACTGTCGGAATTATGGGATACAGGTGGAGAAAAGTACAGACTAAGGATAAGGAAATCACAGTTTATACGGACTGTGAAAAGAGCGGATGAACTGATTGAAGAAAAAAGTAAAGTTTCGGAAGGAGAAGATAACTGATGTTTGAGGATATTCTGAAGAAAACAGGTGCGGAATACAGAAGGACGCTTAATCATAATTACCTCGTCATAAGAAAGAGTAAGGAGGATGATGAGGATTATGAGCTTGATATGGTGATGCAGAATAATATAAAGGGCCTGCTTCCGATAGACATACGTATGTCAGAGGGTAATGAATATCTTTATTATGAAATCAGTTCAATGCAGCCGCTTAAGCGCCTGTATGATCACAGGGAATTTGAATGGGGGAGTTTAAAAAAAATATGTGCGGAGCTGATCTCGATAATGTCTTCATGCGGAGAATATATGCTTGATACAGAGCATCTGATACTTGATCCTTCGTGTATATATATGGGAATGGATGACGGAAGGCCTGCACTTGTTTTTCTGCCCTCGTTTAAGGATGATGCCGGAAAAGGTTTTGTATCACTGGCGGAATTCTTTATGGAAAGGGTATCACATGAGGATACGAGAGCTTCCAGATTTGCATATTCTTTTTATCAGACTGTAAGAAAAGACGGTTTTGTTATAAGTGATATAGAGAGGCTTATATCAGACTGTGATACAGATAAAGATAAGGATACGGATACGGGAGAGTCCCGGAAGGAACAGGATATCAGGGATATTACACAAACAGAACCTCTCATCTTTGATCTTATGTCAGATGATGACACAGAAGATGATACCGGAAAAAATGATAAAACAGTATCGGTAAAAAAGAAGGAAAAGAAAGCAGAAGGAAACAGGAAACTTCCTTTAGCGGTATTCTTTACAGTGATGCTCATATGTGCTGCGGTGATCATGGGAGTTATACCGGGAACAGATACATATACGGCAAAGATGAGCGGTAAGGCTTTGTTTCTTTGTACTCTGGCAGCATTTATCATCAGGCTGTTCAGAGACAGAAAAAAAGGAAACTGTAAAACCATAGAAGTTAAGGATATGGATGATCTTGATGACTGCTTTTCCGAATTTGAAAAAAAAGACAGGAAACAGCCGGAGACACTTCCTGTGAATAAGGAAACACTTAAAGAAAAAACTATAGAACGTAAAACGTCTCCTGATGACGATATGGGAAAAACCGTATTCTGGGATCTGGAGGATGAACCGGCTGTAAATGTACTGGTTGATAAAAAGGGAAAGGAGTACAGTCTTGAACATTTCCCCTTTGTGATAGGAAAAAAGGCAGATCTTGCGGATCTTGTGCTTAATGATAAAACGGTGAGCCGCATACATGCAGAGCTTACCGAGGAAAACGGAAAGGTTTTTATACAGGACTGTAATTCCACCAATGGCACTTTTTTAAATGGCATTCAATTAAACGGAAATGAGCGGTTAGCCTTAAGCAGGGAGGATGAGATAGAGATAGGAAGGGTGAAGCTGGAATACAGATAATTCTGTAAATACAGGCCGTTTTCTGTTAATATATCCTGTATGGAAAAGAAGCCTTTGTTAGAAATTGAGGACCTTTCGGTGGGATATGGAAAACGGACTGTTGTAAGCGGTCTGGATTTTAGCGTCGACAAGGGCGAGATACTGTCTGTAATAGGCCCGAACGGGACGGGGAAGTCAACGATCTTAAAGACACTCTCTTTTGAGCTTAAACCCGTCAAGGGGCATATTATCCTGGATGGAAAGGATCTTGCTTCCTATGACCGGAAGGAAAGAGCCACCAGGCTTGCTGTAGTTCTTACGGGAGGAAGAGGCGCTGAACTAATGACCTGCAGGGAGGCAGTTGAAACAGCGAGATATCCCTATACCGACGCCTTCAACAGATTCAGTGAGAAGGACAGAAAAGCTGTAGATGAGGCTCTGGAGCTCTCAGGCGCTGCGCCCCATGCAGATAAAATGATAAGGGAAGTGAGTGACGGAGAAAGACAGAGGGTGCTTCTTGCCTGTGCCATCGCCCAGGAGCCGGAACTTATTATCCTGGATGAACCCACTTCATTCCTGGATATAAAAGGCAGATATGAATTCTTAAAAGTGCTGGAGGATCTTTGCAGGGGAAAGAATATGGCTGCAGTCATGTCCATACATGAGCTGGATCTTGCGAAGCGGATCTCGGATAAGGTGCTTTGTATAAAAAACGGGAAAGGAACACTATATGAAAGCCCGCAGGATGTTTTCAGTAAAGAAAGCATATCCGGGCTTTTTGATGTGGATATATCATTATTATGAGATTTTTTGCAGTATTGATACTTTCTTTGATGCTTCTGTGCGGATGCGGAAGTAAGGAGGATCTGACAGGTGATGTGACGGTCATCTCCCCTGATGACGTGAGCCTGGAAGCCGGAAATTCAGAGGATGGAAGCTATACCGTGGCATTTGACATGGAAGGCGGCAGCGGAAAAGCGTATGTGGTATCGCCGGCACAGCTTGAAATAAATGAAGGAAAATATACGGTAAGGCTTGAATGGAGCAGCAGTAATTATGATTATATGATCTTTGACGGGGTTAAATACCTTCCCGTAAATACAGAGGGCCCTTCCGTATTTGAAATCCCGCTTGATACTCTTGATGAACCACTGACAATGATCGCTGATACCACAGCCATGAGCAAACCTCATGAAGTGGAATATGTTTTTGTTTTTGACAGCGAAAGCATCATGCCTGCAGGTGAGTACAGGTCCGAAGAAAACAAAGAAGAAGATTTACCGGCAAATGAGGATATAAAGGCTTTTTCAGGCGCTCCACATGAAGCTCCGTGTGACGGACTTAAGCTTATAAATGAAATGGAGAGAAAATATGCGGAATGTTTTCGTGTGTTTTATTATGAGGGCGGCTATAAGGAATTCTGTATAGTAGACGGAAGGCGGATGCTTCTTGTGCCTGAAGGAGCAGAAGTTCCGGAAGATATTGATGAGAGTGTCATCGTATTGAAGGCACCCTTAAATGATATATATCTTGTGAGCACTGCAGCGATGGATTATTTCGATGCCATTGATGAAGTGGAGAGACTGAGGTTTGCAAGCCTAAAGGAAGGTGAATGGGGCTCGGATAAAGCAAATGCGGCAATGCAAACGGGAGCCCTGCTTTATGCGGGAAAATACAGCGCGCCGGATTATGAGCTGCTTATGAATAAAGGCTGCAGATTTGTTATAGAGAATACAATGATACTTCACAGTCCGCAGGTGCTTGAAAAACTGGAAAGCCTCGGCTTTGCGGCAATGGTGGATCATTCTAGCTATGAGGAACATCCTCTGGGAAGAACGGAGTGGGTCAGATTTTACGGAGCTTTGTTTGATAAGGAAGAAGAGGCGGATAAAGCTTTTGGGTATCAGCTTAAAGAGTCTGAGGAACTGGATATAAGTGATGGTAAGAGTGTCCTTATCTTTTACTTTACATCCTCCGGACTGGTCAGTGTAAAAAATGACAGTGAATATCTTGCAAAGATGGTATCGCTCTGCGGCGGTGAATATGGATTCAGAAAATCGGGAAAGGCAACGGGGACAACTGAGACCCTCTCTCAGGAGGCTTTCTTCGATATAGCTTCAGATACAGATATACTTATCTATAATACGACGATAGCAGGTGATAACATAAATGAGGATGAGCTTGTAAGACAGTTTCCGCTTTTTAATGATCTAAAAGCGGTAAAAGATGGAAGGTTTTATCTGATGACTGCGGATTCCTACAAACATCCCATGGCTGCCGGCGATATGATGCGTGAGATGTGCAGTGTTTTTAAGGATGATACGGCGGGGCTTACGTATTTTAGAAAATATGAACGATAAAAGAAAAAAAAGATTTGTAATTGTATTCATATTCCTGTTTCTGTGCGCGGTTATTTTTTTTGCACTCAATATTTTTACGGGGAGCGCAAATTACAGTGTTTCTGATGTTATAAAGGCGATTTCCCTAAATGACGGAAGCGCGGCATCAGTTATAATAATGGATATAAGGCTTCCACGCGCTATAGCTGCGTTTTTTCTCGGCGGGGCCCTGGCCCTGTCCGGTTACCTGCTGCAGACATATCTTTATAATCCTATTGCAGGACCATATGTGCTGGGCATATCATCCGGAGCAAAGATGGCTGTTGCACTGGCTATGCTTATATTTATGAGAAACGGAAAGAGTCCGGGTTCTCTTGCTCTTATAACGGCAGCATTTGCGGGATCCATGATCTCAACCGTTTTTGTACTTTTTATGGGGGGAAAGGTACGAAGCGTATCAATGCTTGTTGTGAGTGGAATGATGGCAGGGTATATTTTTTCTGCGATCACGGATCTGATAGTCACCTTTGCGGATGATGCGGATATAGTTAATCTACACAACTGGTCCAGGGGAAGTTTTTCGGCAATGAGCTGGGATAATGTAAAGACAATGGCGGTTATGATCCCTGCGGCATTTGTTTGCTGCCTGCTTATGTCAAAATCCATAAACGCATGGCTCATGGGAGAGAATTATGCGGCTGGTGTAGGTGTGGATCTGAAGAAAGTAAGATTATTTATAGTAGTGCTTTCGGGTATACTTTCGGCATGTACCGTGGCATTTGCAGGGCCTGTATCTTTTGTGGGCGTGGCTGCCCCTCATGTTGTGAGAAAACTTTTAAAGACATCAAAGCCCGTTATAATGATACCTGCCTGTTTTTTGTCAGGAGCGGTCTTTTGTCTGTTCTCGGATCTGCTTGCAAGGATGCTGCTTACGCCGGCAGAGCTTTCCATAAGTACGGTGACGGCTGTGTTCGGTGCGCCGGTGGTGATAATGATCGCGGTGGAGAGAAGAAGGGATAGGGAGAAGTGAAAGATAAGAGAGTAAAAAAGATATTGATCCCGTTGATCATAATGATATTTATCATATTCTGTCTGTTTATTCTGGCATATATAATGTCGGGATCTGTCGGGATTCCGGATGCAATATATGCATTTACGGAATATTACGGACTGTATCTCTATTTTATTCCTGTCTGCACATTTGTTGTGACACGTTTCCTTTTAAGGGATAGTGAGGAGGACAGGGTAAAAAGAATCATTGTACTTGCGGTTCATATAGTGCTGCTTGATTTTTTTGCCGTATGTATCGATCTTTTCTGCCCGAGCGGATATTTACTCATAAAACTGTTTGCCGAGTTTATCGCAGCTCTTTTATTGTGTGCATCCGAGAAACTGGACAGGAGTGTATTAAAGGAAAAAGCAGCTTCTTTTATATATACCTACAGGTATGAGTTTATACTGTGCATTACAGGAACGGTACAGTTTGCTTTGGGCAGCTACGGACATATCAATCCATGGCCCGGTGTATGGTATGTAATGAATTATAATGACGGCTTCGGATCCAGACTGCTTCCGGGGCATGTATTATATCTGCTGAGCGGAAATTATCATTCGGAAAGTCTGCTCACCACATATGTTCTTGTGGTGTTATATGCCGATGTCATACTTTTGTCGGTCATCGTGGGAGGTTTTTTAAGGAAAAGCGGAAGGGATATAGGAGCTGTATATCTGGCGCTTCTTTATCTTGTTATGCCGGGCGGCATTAAATTCTTATGGACAAAGGAAAATCTCGGAAGGCCCGAGACTTTCATGCTGTTCTTTATGATGATCGGAATACTTATCTTTACAAGGATAAAAAACAATGCACTGAGATATATTCTGCTTTCGGTATGCATTGTGCTTGCAAATGCATGTTATCAGGCTCTTATATTTTTGTATTTCCCCGTAATATTTACGATGCTTGCAAAAGAGATTGAAGAGAAAAAAGAAAAGAAATACATCATTGGGGCGGCAGCGGTATGTTTTGTTGCTGCCGCGTCGTTTTTTGTATTTCAATTTGCAACCGGGATCCATTATGCGGATGTTGATGAAGCTGCGGCGGTGTTAGAGAGCAGGACGGATATGGAGATAGACAGGGATGCCCTGTTTCAGGAGTGTTTCGGAAGTGTGAGATCCTCGTGGCTAACCAATTCGCTCCCTCTTATAAAACATGGTGAAGACGGTGTGCTGCGTATACTGGGATGTATGAATACAATGCTGCTGCTTCCTTTTATTCTTATATTCACATATACGTGGAGCGTGATGTGGCAGAACGGAAATAAAAAATTATATTCATGCGTACTGCTTGCGGATATGCTCATATTTATACAGTTTGCGCTGACCATGGACTGGGGAAGATGGTTTGCAGCAGGTCTTACGGTACAGTTTATGGAACTTCTGTATCTGTATGAAGAAAATGACAGGGGAGCTGTTGCTGCAATAAAAAAATTTTCGGGGCTTATAAAGTCTCATACGCTTTGCGCTGCATTCCTGCTTATATACATGGGGATGCTTTCTCCCCTTCAGGCTGCGGTACAGTCAGAAGATTCAAGAAGATTAGTCAGACACCTTGTGAGGATTTTCGGTATCAGATAAAGATATATTTTTTATTCCGAGTTTTTTTGCAAGGCAAAGGCCTGCCGGATTTGAAGGATCAACGCATACCCGGATATCTTCGTCAGAGGATAGTTTTTTTAGTATAGCGCTGCAGGCTTCAAACATGTATCCCTTTCTTCTGTATTCTTTTTTTATCACATATCCGAGCTCGCAGCCGCTTTTTAATCCGGCGATGCCCGCGGGTTCTCCCGTTTCTTTAAGACAGATCAGATAATATCCGTATCCGTGCATATCATAATAATAACGGCAGTATTCCCTGAGCAGGAGAGTGGTTTCTTCGAGGCTTCCTTTAAAAGGATCGGTAAAACCTGTTTCTGCGCCGTCCTTGAATATCTCTCTGACGACAGCGGCATCTTTTTCTGAAATCTCTCTTATGATGAGCCGTTTTGTTCTGCAGATCTCCATGGGGATGCCAAGTGTTCTGCATACCACAAGTTTTTGAAAATCCGGATCATCAAGTACTGCTTCGGTATTTTCTGCGGCATAGGGCATAAAGCCGGTATCGGGGCCGCATAGAGCTATGGCGGGTATGCGCCCGGTAAGGCATTCCTTTAAGAACTTAGCTTCATCGGAAATAAAGAGAATATGCTCCGTACCGGAGATTTTTACACTGATGCTGTTTCTCATGATGATGATATTATAGTGTATAATGATATCTTACGGAGTGGTGCTTGCTTAAGTCAAGGGGAAGGGAGAGATTCTTCGCTTCGCTCAGAATGACAGATTGAATGCAGAATGACAAACGGAAGGAGGGTTTTATGATAACGGCGGATCACATTTCATTCATCTACGGCAGTGATCACAGGGCGGTGGATGATCTGAGTTTTCATATAAAAAAGGGAGAGATAGCAGGTTTTGCCGGGCCTAACGGCGCGGGCAAGACTACTGTCATAAAGATGCTCACGGGAGTACTTAAACCGGCATCCGGCAAAGCTGTGATAAACGGACATGATATAGTAAAGGAACCGCTTGAGGCCAAGCGTTCATTTGCCTATGTGGCGGATAATCCTGACGTACTGCTGCAGCTTACGGGACTTGAATATATCAATTTCATATCGGATATATATAAGGTTCCGGAAGATGAAAGAAAGAAAAGAGCCATGGATATGGCGGAACGTTTCGGAATGCAGGAGTCCTTAGATACCCCCATGCGCGAGTATTCCCACGGAATGAGGCAGAAACTCATGATAATTGCGGCGCTTACACATAATCCTCCGGCATGGATACTCGATGAGCCTATGACAGGCCTTGATCCGTCATCTGCATACGAGCTTAAGAATCTTATGAAAGAGCATGCGGCAGCCGGCAACAGCGTTCTTTTTTCCACGCATGTGCTTGAAGTGGCGGAGAAGCTCTGTGATCACATAATAATAATCAATCACGGCAGGGATCTTTATCAGGGTACTGTCGAAGAGCTTGAAAAGAAAAACGAAGGCATGGATCTGGAGCAGATTTTCCTGAATATGACAGGTTATTCCAGAGAGAACGGAGATATATAAAGATGGCAGAAAAAAAAGAGAAGACATCTTCTTCGGTGCTTTACAGGACACTTCTTAAGAATTCCGAAATGAGCATGCCGGAAAAAGGTGCAAAGGGAAATATATACAGGGCGCTGGGCGTGATAGCTGTATCCTGCATCATGCTTCCGTGCTGTGCGGCGATGGGTTTCATCAGTTATATGTTAAGCGCATCAATGTTTACGACAGAGGGGCTTAAGGATGCTTCAGGGGCTGTGATAAACGGTATTGCGGGAAACGGCATACTCACCATGCTTCATGTTCTCTCGGTATTCTCACTGGTGTTTTCTCTTCTGGTGATATTTAATGTGCTTTTCTTTTCAGAAGATCTCAAGCATCTCATTCCGCTTCCGTTCAAGCCGGAGGAGATACTTAAAGGCCGTTTTATGCATACTTATGTAGCAGAGAGCATAATGGAATTCATGATACTCATCGCGGTATTTGCGGGATATTTTGCCGCGGCAGGTCTTGAGCGCGGAACAGGCTTCTGGCTGAAGCCCGTGCAGATCCTGGCTGCGGTTTCGGGTATAGTGCTCACGCCGCTTCTGCCGCTTATCTATTGTGTTTTCATAAGCTTTATACTTATGCTCATCTTAAAGAAGGTGCGCAACAGGCGGGTGTTCAACCAGTCATCTACAGTGGTGATGATGTTTTTTATCCTGCTTTTCTTATTTTCCCTTAAGGGGGAAGGGACAGATGCCGATACATATGTCTATAATTACATAGATTCGCTGGCAGGCGGGAATAATATGTTCTTTATCGTCTGCAACAGGTTGTTCTTTACCACGCCGTTTCTTATGGATGCGCTGGTAAACGGCAGTTTAAGCTCACTATGCCTCTATCTTTCGTTAAATACCGCGGTCACGCTTTTTATGTTTTATGTGTGCGGAAAGCTTTATCCGGAGTGTCTTTACAGGGCTGCGGCCCTTGCGGAAAAAAAGAAAGCTTCGGATATAAGAAGCTCGGCATTTAAACCGGCTTCCGTATTCAAAGCTTATGTACTTAAGGAGCTTAAGACCCTGGTGCGTACCAGGGCATATGCATCAAACTGCTTTAATGTGAATTTCCTCTGGCCTGTGGGTGTTTTTATTCTTTTCCGGCTCACAAGGGAAAACGAGGGCATGGTGAAATTTCGTGAAATGTTTGAGAGCGGTGAATATGCAAGAGCGCAGCTTATAATGCTCATAGCAGTGACGGGAATATCTTTTGTGGCGTCTGCAATGAATTCACTTGCATCCACCGCATTTACCAGGGAAGGCAGCCATGTGGATATAGTAAAATACCTGCCGGTGGATTTTAAGCTCCAGCTGAGGGTCAAATTTCTGGTCAGTGTATTTCTTACCTGGCCCATGCTGATCCTTTCGGTGATCGTATCAGCCCTGTTTCTTAAAATGTCTGTTATAAGGATAATATACTACTGTGTGCTTTCGGGCTTTGCGGTGGTGCTCTGTTCCGTCACAGGTCTTTTACTTGACAGCGCGGCACCGTATACCGACTGGTCTGATGAATACAGTGCATTAAGAGGAAATCTTAACAGCTTCTTTAATATGGCAGTGGCAATGCTGCTTGCTGTTTTCTTATGTGCGTTGGAATTCCTGCTTTTTGAGCTGATAGGCTTAAACCTTGCAGCTGATGAGGCTGCTGTGCTTGTTTTGCTGGCTCTTTTGGCCGCTGCAGCCGTATTGCTCGGGAAAAAACGCATTCTTAAGAACATGTCGGAGCTTTACTAAATAGATAAATAAGTGTAGAATAGGTGCGGTTAAGACCGTTTTCGATCTTAAATAGGAGGTTTTGAGATGTATCTTGATTATGCTGTACCATTTCTGATCTGTTTTCCTTTCCTGATAGCAGTGTTACTGCTTATTTCGGGAAAAAGCCGTATCGGCAATGCTTTTGCCAGAATAGGAGCTGTGGTGATTCTTATCACTTCGGCAGCTTTTTTTGTTGCGAAGCTTATGAACGGCTTTAGTGTGTCAGACCGGCTCTTTACCCATACGGAGATCGCCGATCACGTGATACTGGGCGGGGAGATTCTGCTCATGGCCGTTGTGGTATACCTTTGCGTAAAGTATAAAAAATACTGGATATCGCTTCTCTCTATCGTACCTACAGCCGCTATCGTGTACCTTGAGCAGACAGCGGCAGCTGAAGAGATAGAACATATATTCCTTGACAGACTTGCGATGTTAATGGTGCTTTTGGTAGGGATCGTGGGAAGCCTTATCATTATATACGCGGTAGGTTATATGGAAGGATATCATAACCATCATAAGGAAGTGCAGGACAGAAGAAATTATTTCCTCGCACTTCTTTTTATGTTCATGGGCGCTATGTTCGGATTTGTGACCTGCGCGAGCCTTATATGGCTTGTATTCTTCTGGGAATGTACCAGCGTATGTTCTTTCCTTCTCATCGGTTATACGAGATCCGATGAGGCAGTGAACAATTCCTTCCGGGCGCTGTGGATGAACCTTCTTGGCGGTGCGGCTTTAGTTTGCGGGATAATATACTTCTATCATACGGTTTGTCCCACTCTTTCTTTCAGAACCTTTATAAATATAATACCTCAGATGACACCCAGTATCGGGGTTCTTGCTTTGATACCGGTTTTCCTTATGGCTTTTGCTGCGCTTACAAAATCTGCGCAGCTGCCTTTCTCTACATGGCTTATCGGTGCAATGGTGGCGCCCACGCCTTCATCCACGCTTCTTCACAGCGCTACAATGGTTAAGGCGGGCATATACATACTTATAAGGCTTGCTCCTTTGATGAACGGCAATATTACAGGCACTGTAGTGGGTTTTGTCGGAGGTCTGACTTTCCTTGCCGCTTCCTTTATGGCTGTGGCACAGAGCGATGCGAAGAAGGTGCTTGCGATGTCGACTATATCAAACCTGGGTCTCATGGTCGCATGCGCCGGCATAGGAACACCGGAGACAGTATGGGCATGCGTATTCCTTATGCTTTTCCATGCAGTATCCAAATCACTGCTCTTCCAGCTTGTGGGTGCGGTTGAGAATTCCCTTCACAGTAGGGATGTGGAAGATTTTCACGGCCTTCTCTACATGCTTCCCAAACATGCAATGTTTATGTTCATCGGTATAGCCGGAATGTTCTTAGCACCTTTCGGAATGCTCATTTCCAAGTGGTCTGCTCTAAAAGGTATGACGGATGCCGATAATGTGCTCACCGTGATCTTTATAGTATTCGGCAGCGCGGTGACATCTTTCTACTGGAGCAAATGGATGGGCAAGCTCATAGCTCATCCCCATAAAACAAAGCAGGTTAAGGATGTAACAGAGTTTGGCGAGATGTTCTCTTTCTGGATACATGCCCTTATAATGCTGCTCTTATGTGTGGCGTTTCCTTTTGTATCCGGTTCATATGTGGGACCGATGATCGCTTCCGATGATCTTATGAGATATGTGGATCCAGCACTGACCACAGGAACGATGTTTGTGCTCGTTGGTTTGCTGCTTTTGGTATTCCTTATACCGCTTATCCTTTATCTTACCGAGAAAAATAATGCTTCCACGAAAAAGCCTGCTTATATGGGCGGCATAAATACCGGAGATGATAACGGTTTTGTTGATTCCTTCGGTGAGGAAAAAATACTCTGGGTTTCCAATTATTATTTTGAGGACAAGCTTTCTATAGAAAAGCTTATGAAACCCTGTCAGGCACTGGCATTTGCAGCTTTACTCATAATAGGCTGCATAATGGGAGCCATTGCTTTATCTGTGATAGGAGGGGTAATGTGATGGATGAAATGACGATAAAGATGATAATAGCCATATGTTATGTGGTATTTGCTCCACTTATCGGAGGATTGCTTGACGGTATAGGCAGGCAGATATCGGCAAGGATGCAGAGAAGAGTGGGACCTCCGCTGCTCCAGCCATTTTATGATCTGGGCAAGCTCCTCCACAAGGATCCCATACATGTATCGCCTTCGCAGAATTTCCTTATGCTCACGTATCTTTTCTTCGTGATACTTACCGGCGGGATGATATTCCTCGGAATGGATCTGCTGCTTGCAATGTTCTTACTTTCAACGGCTGTGATGTTCCTGTATTTTGCGGCTGTGGTGACAGGTTCACATTATTCGGCAATAGGTGCCGGCAGGGAACTGCTTCAGATGGTGGCTTATGAGCCCTGTGTGCTGCTTACCTGTGTTGCGTTTTATGTGGTGAGCGGAAGTTTTGAAACCGCAGATATCATCTCCGGAAACATAAGCCCTATAGCTTATATGCCCGGTGTATTCGTTGCCTTTGTATTTATACTTACGATAAAGATGCGCAAATCACCTTTTGATATAAGCACCTCACATCATCCTAACCAGGAGATCGTAAAAGGTATCACATCGGAGATAGGTGCAAAGAATCTGGCTGTATACACACTGGCTGAATGGTATGAAACGGTATTCCTCATGGGAATGGTCGCAATGTTCGTGATCAATAAGAATCCCTGGAGCATACTCGCCGCTGTGCTTACGGCATTCGTGGTATATTTTCTTGAGATACTTATAGACAACAGTTCAGCCCGTGTAAAATCGGAGCTTATGATAAAGCTTTCATGGACTGTTACTTTAGTGGCTGCCGGCGGTAATCTGCTGGTACTTATGTTCATGTTCGGTTAAAGAGGAGGTCAGGATGTATAAGATAACAAGATCACCCTGGGTGATGCATTATGACGGCTCAAGCTGCAACGGCTGTGATATAGAGGTTCTTGCCTGCCTCACTCCCGTATATGATGCAGAGCGTTTCGGTATAATCAATACCGGCGATCCGATGCAGGCGGATATCCTGCTGATCACCGGAAGCATAAATACACAGAATGCGCCTGTGGTAAAACAGATCTACTCACAGATGTCGGATCCGAAGGTGGTTGTTGCTGTGGGCGTATGTGCCTGTACCGGCGGTGTATTCAAGGATTGCTACAATATCCTCGGAGGAGCGGATCAGGTGATACCCGTGGACGTATATGTTCCCGGCTGCGCCGCAAGGCCCCAGGCTATAATTGACGGTATAGTAAAAGGCATAGGAGTATTCCAGGAAAGGCTTGAGAAGCTTGAGAACGGAACTCTTAAGCAGGAAGAGAAAGAAGATACCGAAGAAAAGAAGGAGGAAGACTGAGAGCATGAATGCAACAGAAGGAAAAAATGAGATAATCCCCATTGCTCCCGCGGAGCTTCCCATAAGGGCCATGGAGATGAAGAATAAGGGCTACAGGCTCTCACAGGCCTGCGCTGCCTGGCTTAAGAAGGAAAAGAAACTTGAGCTTTCGTATTCTTTCGTTGATGATGATACCTATGACATATTTTCTTTAAGGATATCCCTTGAAGATGCAGAGAGGGATACGGAGATAGCCAGCATCAGCGAGATATTCAGCTATGCGTCGTTTTATGAGAATGAGATGAGGGAGCTTTTCGGTGCGAATATAAAGTACATCGGAATGGATCTTCAGAATAAACTATATCGGATACAGGAAGAGACGCCTTTCGTTCCGAAGAAGGAGGAGGCGTAAGCTATGGCTAAGAGAAGTGTTATCCCTTACGGTCCCCAGCATCCCGTGCTGCCGGAGCCCATACATCTTGATCTTGTACTTGAAGATGAAAAGGTCGTGGAGGCCATTCCTTCCATAGGTTTCATCCACAGAGGCCTTGAAAAGCTTACTGAAAAGAGAGATTTCAACCAGATGGCCTATGTGGCTGAGCGTATATGCGGTATCTGCAGCTTCGGTCACGGATACGGCTATTGCGAGACGGTTGAACACATAATGGGAATAGAGGTTCCTGCGAGGGCAAATTATTTAAGGACCATTTGGTTTGAACTTTCACGTCTTCACAGTCATCTGCTCTGGGCGGGGCTTATGGCAGATGCCTTCGGTTTTGAGAATCTCTTCTATCAGTGCTGGAGAGTGCGTGAAAAGGTTCTTGATTGCATAGAGCTTACCACCGGCGGAAGAGTTATTTTTTCCGTAAACAAAGTGGGGGGAGTGATAAAGGATATCACTCCGGAGATGCAGAAGGCCATACTTGATACCATGGATTATGTCGAAAAAGAGACAAAGATCCTGAAGAAGACCTTTATGAACGATTACAGCGTCCAGTCCAGAATGAAGGGCGTGGGCGTTCTCACAAAGGAACAGGCACATGCACTCGGATGCGCCGGTCCTTTTGCAAGAGCCAGCGGTATAGCGACGGATATGCGTATGCGCGGGTATGCTGCTTACGGCGAGCTGGATATGGAACCCATAATCAGCAATGACGGTGACTGCTATGGCAGATGCGAGGTTCGTATAGGTGAGATATTCCAGTCCATCGATCTTATCCGCCAGGCTATAGGTAAGATACCTGAGGGTGAGATAGCTGCAGTGGTAAAGGGTAATCCCGACGGTGAGTATTTCATGAGGATAGAGCAGCCCAGAGGTGAGGCTGATTATTATGTAAGAGGAAACGGTACGCCTAATCTGGACCGCATGAGAGTGCGCACACCTACGTTTGCAAACCTTGCGGGTCTCTGCGAGACGCTTAAAGGCGCCGATTACGCAGATATAGGAATACTTGTGGTGACTATCGATCCCTGCATAAGCTGCACGGAGAGATAAGGAAAAAAAGGAGAGGAGAGAGCTGAAATGGCGATCATGACTTTTGCCGGAACGGCACTTAAAAATCTGTTTTCAAAACCGGTCACCACGAAATATCCGGCGGTGCCGGCTGAATACAAGGAACGTACAAGAGGACATATAGAGATAAGCATAGATGACTGCATAAGCTGCGGTATGTGCGTACGCTCCTGCCCCTGCGGTACGCTTTCAGTAGACAAGATAAAGGGTACCTGGAGCATAAACCGCTTTGACTGCATAGCCTGCGGTTTCTGCGTGGAGAAGTGCCCGAAGAAATGTTTAAGCGTTGTTGCCGGTTATCAGGAGCCCGGTGCCGAAAAGGGTTCCGTGACATATACAAAATCTCCCGAGGTACTTGCAGAAGAGGCAAGGAAGCGTGAGGAGATGGCCAAAAAGGCAGCAGAGGCAAAGGCTGCCGCGGCGGCAAAGGCAGCAGCTGCAGCCGCAGAAAAGAAGGATTGATATGTGTGTTGCTAATACAGGCATAGTTCTTTCTGTAGATGAAAAAACAAATACGGCGGAGATAAATTTCCACGGAAACAGGATCGGGGCCCGCACGGGCCTTGTTTCTGTTAAGGCGGGAGACAGGGTGCTCGTGCATGCCGGCTGTATACTGCAGAAGGTTTCGGATGCGCAGTATGAGGAATGGTCACTTCTTGCAAAAGAGCTTGAAGATGCGGACGGGGATAAGGAATAAATGGATAAGGAAATTCTTGCCATAAAGCGTTTCCTTTCGGAATACGACGGCCCTGAGATGAATATCATGGAGATATGCGGCAGCCATACCGGAGCGATAGCAAAAAACGGTATTGCCGGAATGCTTTCAAAGAAGATCCGTCTGATATCGGGACCGGGATGTCCGGTATGCGTTACTCCCAGCAGCTATGTGGACAGGCTTATAGAGCTTTCGCTTGAACCGGATACGGAGGTGCTCACCTTCGGAGATATGCTCAGAGTCCCCGGAAGCAGGGGCTCTTTAAGAGAGGCTGAAGGAAGAGGTGCTGAAGTGAGGATGGTATATTCTCCCTTTGATGTTCTTGAGCATGCTAAGAAAGAGCCCGGTAAGAGATTTATCATCGCGGCCATAGGCTTTGAGACCACGTCTCCGGTTTATGCCCTCCTGATCGATACCCTTCTTAAGGAAAATATAAAAAATGTGAAGTTGCTCACTTCGCTAAAGACCATGCCGGAGATAGTGGATGAGCTTTGTTCGTCGGGAGCTCCCATAGATGCCTTTATTGCGCCGGGACATGTGTGCGTGGTGACGGGCAGCAGGGTTTTTGAGGAGGCAGCGGTGAAATACGCACTTCCTTTTGTGGTATCCGGTTTTGAAGGAGCAGATCTGCTAAAAACCATCTGCCTTCTGGTAAAACACAGGGGCGAAGGAGTGGTTATAAACAATTATCCGTCTGTAGTCACTTATGAAGGAAATACCACCGCAAAAGGCCTTCTGGAAAAATATTTTGAAAAAGAAGATGCCGTGTGGAGAGGTATAGGAAGAGTAAAGGATTCGGGACTTTTCTTAAAAAAGGAATATGCTGTTTTTGATGCCGGCAGCAGGGATATAGTAAAAGATGAAAAGAAGAATAAGGGCTGCAGCTGCGATAAAGTGATAATGGGAAAGCTTACTCCGAGGGAATGTCCGTTATTCGGAAAGCTGTGTACGCCGGAGGATCCCCAGGGAGCATGTATGGTATCTCCGGAGGGAAGCTGTAATACGGAATATACATACCGCTAAAATGTCGGTAGAACGCACGGTTTATGCAGGATTGCATACCGGACTTGAATATTTTTTATGCAGTGAGTAAAATTCCCAAGGATATGACTTTTAAATATAACGTCGGAGGTGCATGATGGCTGAAGAAAAAAGATTTCACGGAGTTGAAGTTAATAATAATGATACCTGGCCCGGAAATGTGGTAGAGGGCACGGGATATCTTTACAGGCTGAATGAAAAAGGAGAGCTTGTTTTAAATGACCGTGACACCATAGAAATGTGCCACAGGATGGGCGAGATAGATGATAAGGAATATGAAAGTGAGCTGGCTTATCTTAAAGAGCATGAGGATCATCCGGATTATCAGACCATACAGATAAAGAGAGGCGGAAAGAAGTTGGTTGCATTCTTCTCTGCCAGCGGTATTACAAGAAAGCTTGCAAAGCGCATGGCAGATCTGATAGACGCAGACCTCCATGAGATAGAGCCGGAAGTGCCTTATACAAAGGCGGATCTTAACTGGCAGGACAGAAACAGCAGGAGTTCTGTAGAGATGCAGGACAAGACCATACGTCCTGCTGTTGCAAACGAGGTGGAGAATATAGACCAGTACGATACCATATTCTTAGGTTTTCCTATCTGGTGGTATGTGGCGCCCACTATCATCTGCACCTTCCTTGAACAGTACGATCTCAGGGGAATGACCATAGTGCCTTTTGCTACATCGGGTTCAAGCCAGATGGGACAGACAAATAAAGAGATAGGTCCTTCAGCAAGGGGTGCAAATCTTCTCGAGGGAAAGAGATTCCCCGTGAATGTGCCGGATGAAGAGCTTAAGGCGTGGATGGAACAGTTCTGATAAGTGAGTATAGCTGATATATTAAGAGTGTAAGAAAAGGCTGTCGCACTATGGTGCGCCAGCCTTTTTGGGTGCGCCAGCCCCTCGTATTTTTAAAAGTAATACCCCGGGAATGGACCCCGGGGACGGGAAAGCAATAAAAAAGCAGGTTACTAAAGAATTTATTGCTTTTTGGCGGATGTGCTACCTTGTGAGGGCATGAGAAAGCAATAAAAGGTAAGCTTATTTATGAATTTATTGCTTTCTAGAGCCTATGATGACCTGGAAAAGCAATAAAAAGTAAGCTAATTTATGAATTTATTGCTTCCGTCAGGATGTGATACTCTTTGCGAGCATAGGAAAGCAATAAAAAGATATATAACTAAGTCTTTTTATTGCTTTTTGGAGAATATGATACCTTGTCAGGGGGAGGCGATACAAGACAGGAGAACCGTTCCCATGTTTTTTTACCTGGTGGGCTTGACAGAATAAAGAAATTAGTTTAATATACCCCTTGTTAGAAATAACTAACTAAAACACGGAGGTCTATTAAATATGGCAAAGGTAAATATTGTTTTCTGGACACAGAGCGGAAATACCCAGGCAATGGCTGAGGCGATGGCAGAGGGTGCAAAGGCTGCGGGCGCTGAGGCAAATGCGGTATTCGTTTCCGATGATATACTTGCAGAGCTTAAGGATGCGAAGGTTTTTGCCCTTGGATGCCCTGCAATGGGGGATGAAGTTCTTGAAGAGAGTGAGATGGAGCCTTTTGTAGCGGCTGTTGAAGGCTTCGCTTCCGGAAAGATCATAGCTCTTTTCGGTTCTTATGGCTGGGGCGAAGGCCAGTGGATGACAGACTGGGTGGACCGCATGAAGGCGGCAGGCGCCACCGTACTTAATGATGAGGGTATCATCTGCAACGGTGAACCCGATGATGACACAAAGGCTGCTCTTGAAGCAGCCGGCAAGGCTCTCGCAGGTCTTGCTTAAAAATCCGGTTATTATTTGTGATAAGGTTCGCCCATCATGATACGGTACGCTCTGTAGATCTGCTCAAGCAGCATCACTCTGAAGAGCTGATTCGGGAAGGTCATAGGACCGAAACCTATCTGCTCATCGGATCTTTCAAGCACCTCTCTTGAAAGTCCGAGAGAACCTCCTATCACAAAAATAATACTGCTCTTTCCTGCAATGCCCAGCCTTTCGATCTTAGAAGAGAAGGCTGGGCTTGCGTATTCTTTCCCTCCGGGAGTCAGTGCGATCACCCATGCATCGGAAGTGATATGCTTAAGCATGCGGTCGCCTTCTTTTTTAACGATAAGTTCCTGTTCTTTTTCTGAGGCGCTGTCGGGAGTTTTTTCATCGGGAACCTCGGTAATGCTTACTTTTGCATATCTTGAAAGCCTTTTTAAATATTCATTTACCGCATCGGTATAGAATTTTTCTTTAATTTTTCCTGCACATAAGATCGTTATATTCATGATGTGATTATAGATGAATGTGGTGACCGGGTCAAAGTACATTTTATGTTTCTGCTTGTATGATATAATTCGGTGTGAATATATTACAGGCGGA
>JAFYBJ010000066.1 GCA_017540265.1 Lachnospiraceae bacterium | reverse complement strand
TTGAGCTTACCCAGCTTTCGGGCCTTTTCTTTATTTATCCCAGGCCTTACAGGATGTGTGATACGGATGATCTTATAATGAACACCCTGGGAGCGGTCATAGGATGGTCGCTTGTGATCTTATTTAAAAGAATCCTTCCGAGGCCGCGTTCCGCAGCAAAAGATAAATTAAAGCCGGGTTTTGCGGTTTCTTTTAACCGCCGCATCATGGCTCTTATAATTGATGAGATCATAGTCATCATACCTTCCGCTGTTTTCAGCGCGGCTTTTATAAAGGAGAGTTCTTTAGCTGAAATGTTCAGCTATAAGGTCATAATAAGAAACATATTGATATATCTCATTTTCATGCTGATTTACAGAGGCGTGATCATGTGGATACTTAAGGGAAGGACTGCCGGCATGCGTCTTATGGAACTGCGACTTGTATCCATAAAGGGCACCGGCGTAACAACTTACGGAACACTCAGAAAATACGAGGAAAGGCTGCGTGCCTTCTTCAGAAGAAAATTCAAAAGACGGAAAAAGAAGGTTGAGAAAAGAACTGAAGATTTTTATCCGCTGCTTTCGCAATGCATTTTGAGGACATTGATATCTCATGGTGTCATATATCCGGTGCCTGTTTATATACCCTTATTTTTTATGGCCATGCAGGATAAGTCCATGCCGGTAAAGATGATACTTATAGCTATATGCAATCTTATGGTATGTTCCTATTGCAGTTTTATGCTTTCTGTGGTCCTCAATGCCATAACCCACGGAAATACCCTTTTTCATGACAGGGCTTCCGGAACGGTGCTTATATTCAGACACGGGCTTGAGGATTCAAAAAAACTTAAGCTTCTCTTAAAAGGAAAATTAATAACCGATGATATAGATCAGATATCCGGATCGATATATGAGGCGTTAAAAAAAGAAGGGCTGCCTTCCGATACGGCGCTTAAGGCTAAGCTTTTCACGGAAGGCGTGATGCTTGAATGGATAGAGGGCGGCATTGAAGGCACCTGGTATGAGCTTATCTATGATGACCGTCTGCTGCGGCGTGCGCTTATCCTTACTGCTGTAGGAAAAGAAGTAAGGGTAAGGCGGGATGAGAATGATTATTTCCATGTGCTGGCCGGAACCAGGCTTGCTTTTGAGATCCATTACACTTCAGGAAGGAATGTCTGTACAATAGAGTTGGAATAATTGCAAAGTAAAGTGTATTGACTTTATGGCTTATAAAGATATACTTTTATAGTAAGCGAAAAAGCAATTACTTTTGTCGCTTCCTATAGTTATCTGACACAGTTCATGGATTCACGGGGGGAGAAATGACTTCAAAACGCATAGAAGGTTTGTGGGATTGTTCATATTGCGGGCAGAAAGGCGTGAGGGCACGCTTTGACCGCTGCCCGGGCTGCGGAAGCGCAAGAAGGGCGGATACCATGTTTTATCTGCCTTCTGATACGGAAGCGGCGGCATTAAGCGAGGAAGAGGCTGCAAAGACATCAGCGGGGCCGGACTGGCTTTGTGATTTCTGCGGCAGTTTAAACCGCTCGGATGCGGCTTTCTGCAAAGGCTGCGGTTCTGCAAAAGAGGAAGCTGTGCATGATTATGCCACACTGCACGGATCCGGATATGGAATGAACTGAACTGAGGATATAAACAGATGGCAAAGCAACTTGTACTGGATCTTTACGGCTGCGGGGACGTGATAGATGATCCTGAGGGAATAAAAGAAATAGCGCATAAAGCCATAAGCTATGTGGGTGCGGAGATCGTGGAAGAATGCGTCCACGAATTTGAACCCGTGGGTGTGACATATTTTGCGGTCATCACCACCTCACATTTTTCTGTTCATACCTGGCCGGAGTTTGGTTATGCGGCAGTGGATATCTTTTCCTGCACGGACAGTGTGCTGGAAGGTATATCGGAAATGCTGCAGGATCTTTTTGAGGCCGGTGAGGTAAAATGCAGGGTAGTAGAGCGTGATATAACAGCGAAGGAT
>JAFYBJ010000002.1 GCA_017540265.1 Lachnospiraceae bacterium | reverse complement strand
GCCATCAAATCCGGAAAAGGCATCCGCAGAAGAAAAATGAAGGCGGTTGTCTATGGTTTCCCATCCGCCTTCATCATTTCTAAAATTTACCGCCTCCGGATAATAGCATATCTTCACGCTGTGATCAGGCATTGCATAGGCCTTTATATTCTCATCCCTGAAGCTTATTATCTCCTGTGCTTCGGAAATATCACTGTCAGCCTGGGTTTTATCCTCAAAATAAAAAATATCATCAGTATCAACGTTGTCAGCAGATGCATCTGCAAAGGGATCCGATGCACTTAAAGAAGATTCATTATCATATACAAAATCCATTTCTGAAGATGCAAAGGCAATCGCAGGATCCTCAATAAGGAGCACGAAAGCAAGAAATATGGATAAAATTTTTGTAAATAATTTGTTATTTTTCATAGTTTGTACCTTTAATGATAGTAATATTATTTTGATTAAATGACCACATCATAGTATAAAAAGAATTAGAACTACAGGTCTTCTTCCTTTGCATATCGTCTGTAGAAATCACAGGCGAACTGTGAATTCTCATCTATGGTCTGTCCCTTGTGTTCCAGATGGATAAGTGTCTGCTTAAGTATCAGATATACCGCCCTGTCAAGATCCGTGAATATAATGCTTCTTATAAGAGGGAGGCAGAGAAGCGGCTTTCTTCCGGGTTCGATGAAATCCGCGGAGAAGATGATCTTTTCAAGCAAGGTCATGTCCGGGCGCCCTGTGGTATGATAACGGATCGCTGAAGCTATCTCCGCATCATCGACTCCGTATTTTTCCTTTGCCAGAACAGCACCCAGCTTCGCGTGGATCAGATAAGGATGCTCGATCTCTGTTTTCGTAAGCTCCACATTATATTTTTTACAAAGCTCATCCCGTTCCTTATCCTCAAGGCATTTTGCACAGTCATGGAGCACGCCTGCGGTATAGGCTTTTATCATATCTCCGCCATGGGCCATGGCAAGAGCAGCAGCCGTATAAGCCACACCCATGGAATGCTCATAGCGCTTTGCATCAAGCTTTTTGGCAAGCTTCTTTTTTATCTTTACAAAATCGTAGGAATCGTTTAAAGACGGAGCATCCTTTAAAATATCTGTTCCGGGAAGAGCAAGAGGATCCTTTCCGTAGCTTTCCTTTGTAGGTAGAATGATATCACTCATTGATACATACCTCTGTCTTTTATATAAGCTTCAGCAGATGCTGTGACATAATCCGAAATACCGCGGCCTTCGCGAATAGCATTTCTGATATCCGAAGAAGAAATGTTGTCCGAAAAATCCATTATATGGATCTCTGCAGGGAACATGCGCATAAGCCTTGCCTGGAGATCTTCTATCCTTTCAACGTTTCTTTCGCCGCTTCCCGTTATTTCATGGCCGCTATCATCAAAACGCTGGGATTTCCTCGAAGGTCTGGCAGCCGCGATCACTATGCAGTCGGCAAAGATAAGCTGTGGATCCTTCCAATGTTCCATATAACGAAGTGAATCTTCACCCACAAGAAAATACAGCTGTTCCCCCGGATATATCGTTTTTAATTCGGCTATGGTCTCGAAGGTATAGGTCTCACCTTCTCTTTTTATCTCCATATCCGATACGCTCCAGAGAGCTTTATCGTCATGAATATATTCCGATACGGATCTTTTTGTGATCTCAAACCTGTCTTCATCAGGGCTTACGCCTGTTTTTAAGTACGGATCACCGCTTGGCATGAAGATCATTTCATCTAATGAAAATATCATGCATGCCTTTTCTGCCATCCTTAAATGCCCCAGATGAATGGGGTCAAAGGTGCCTCCAAAAAGGCATATCTTACGCGGCGCAACTGCAGCTTCTTTTTTTTCTTTATTTTTTCGGAAGAATGATGCGATCATCCCTCTTCTCCTTTTCACCTGAAAAAGGCTTATAGAGCACAAGCTTCCTGCCGGTAAGGCATACATTCGTACTCTTTGTACGCTCTGCAAGCATATCCGCCATCGCCATTAAAGACGCCTTATCTTCATTTTCGGCAAGGTTCTTCTGAATGTTTAATTTGATAAGTTCCCTGTTGGCAAAGGCTTCCGAAACAGCCTCCGTCACCTCAGGAGTAAGGCCGTTTTTTCCTATCGAGAAAAGCGGATCCAGATTTGATGCCAGGCTCCTTAAATAAGCTCTCTGTTTGCTGCTTAATTCCATCATAAACTCCTTATTCATTTACCATGTTGCTGCTTTATTTGTAATATTCAAAAGAGAAACCGTATATCCTTACTGTATCGCCGTCTTTTATACCAAGCTCCGTAAGCTCATCGAGTATGCCGTTATCGCGCATGAAATTCTGGAAGAATAAGAAACCTTTTTCCGATTCAAGGTTCGTATATCCAAGCATTTTTTCTATGCGGGGACCTTCAACCACATATTCATCTTTCTTCTGATCGTAGCTTACGCTGTAAGGTTCGGTGCCGTTTACTATCTGTATATCCGGATCAAATTCCTGCTCGAATATCTTATCTTTCTTAGGAGATTCCTTAAGCAGCTCATAAGCTGCAGACATAAGTTCCTTAAGTCCTTCGCCTGTAGCCGTGCTTATCTTATATACAGGCACGTTTTCTTTTTCAAGCGCCTTCCTTATCCTTTCGACAGGGTCTTCTGCATAGATAAGCTCTCCGTCTTCATCCACGTCGACAGCCTCGGGCTCTGCAGGTATCAGGTCGCATTTGTTTGCTGCCACGATCTGCGGAATGGAAGCCACTTCGTCTGAGTACTTTGAAAGCTCATTATTTATATTCTTATAATCTTCAAGAGGATCCCTTCCTTCAACGGAAGCCGCATCAAGCACGTGTATTAAAAGCCTGTTTCTTTCTATATGTCTTAAAAATTCATGACCGAGTCCCGCGCCGTCGGCTGCTCCGTCAATAAGTCCCGGCAGATCGGCCATGACAAAGGAATTGCCGTCACCCATATCCACGACTCCGAGATGAGGATTAAGGGTTGTGAAATGATAATCGGCACACTCCGGAGCCGCATTTGTAACAGCTTTTAAAAGCGAGGATTTGCCTACGCTGGGATAACCAACAAGACCCACATCAGCAATGAGCTTAAGCTCGAATATTACTTCTGCAGTCTTTGCGGGACCGCCCGGTTTTGCATACTTTGGAGCCTGCATTGTGGCAGATGCAAAATGCTGATTGCCCGCGCCGCCCCTTCCGCCGCTGAGGATGCAATAGGTCTTTGTATCGCCTGACATATCCACGATCACCTTACCGCTTGCGGCATCCTTTACGACCGTACCCTCGGGAACGGAAAGAATGATATCTTCTCCGTCTTTTCCGCGGCAGTTTCTCTTTCCGCCCTCAGCACCGTTTTCAGCGGAGAATTTCCTTCTGTGTTTGTAATTAATAAGCGTATTCATGCCGGGATCCACTTTAAGGATCACATCGCCACCCTTGCCGCCGTCACCGCCGTCGGGACCGCCGTCCGGTACATATTTTTCTCTTCTGAAGGAAACGTGACCGTCTCCGCCCTTACCGCTTACAAGTATAAGCTTTGCTCTGTCTGCAAACATGATGATAAACCTCAAAAAACAAAAGTGTTCCGGAAGCCAGCATAACAGCTCCGGAACACTGATAGATCAATAGTTCTTTAATCCCCGCACTGATTATTCAGCTGCCTTGGGATATACGCTTGCCTGTTTCCTGTCACGGCCAAGCCTTTCGAAACGAAGTACGCCGTCCGCTTTTGCGAACAGAGTATCATCTCCGCCGATGCCGACATTAAGACCCGGATGGATCTTTGTGCCGCGCTGTCTGTATATTATATTGCCGGCCTTTACAAACTGCCCGTCTGCTCTTTTGGCTCCTAATCTTTTGGATTCGGAATCTCTGCCGTTTTTGGTAGAGCCGACACCCTTCTTATGAGCAAAGAACTGAAGGTCTAAATTTATAAGCATTTCCGATACCTCCTATTCCCTGTTTTTGATACTAACTGATCCGAAGATCAAGGTTTTCACTGTGGTCTTTTGCTATCCCTTTAAGTCCCTGAACAAGCACATCCATGAGCAGGGTGCCCTTTTCATCGGTTCCTTCCGGAAATGAGACCTCTATGATCCCCTTTTCCTTATCCTCTGACAGCAGTTCTATCCTGCAGGAAGTTAACTCATCCACGGCATTTACGGTATTAATGATAAGCACCGAGGCCGCAGCGCAGACCACATCTTTTCCTGCATCCGCAAACAGCGCATGTCCCTTCGTTTTAATGGAAGAATAAGCGCCATCCGCTCTTTTTTCGATGACCACACAGATCATTAAGCGTTGATAGAATCGATCTTAACCTGTGTAAAGCACTGTCTGTGACCGTTCTTCTTGTGATAGCCGGTCTTGGGCTTATACTTATAGACAACGACTTTACGGTCTCTTCCCTGTGCAAGAACTGTAGCATTTACCTTTGCACCGGAAACATCCTTGCCGACCTTTAAGCTTCCGTCGGATACGGCAATGACATCATCGAAAGTTACAGTATCACCGGCATTGCCTGCAAGCTTCTCAACCTTTATGATATCGCCCTCGGACACCTTGTACTGCTTTCCGCCTGTTGCTATTATAGCGTACATAGACACACCTCCTTCTTAAGAGACTCGCCGGCTGTGGTGTCTGTACAGACAGACTTATACCTCGCCGTGCGGCATACCTTGCAATAATACCATCCGTTAAAACCCATGTCAAGGAAAAAATGTTTATATTTTAAAGTTAAATGGCTTTTGTAGCTTCCTTAAGCCACATCACATCATCCCCTTCCATAAAGGGCATCAGTTTATCACAGACTGCCGCATGATAATTATTTAACATTTCAATATCAGCAGGCTGCATCTCATCTTTGAGTATACCGTCGAGATCTATGGGAACATACGTAAGAGGAACAAAATGTAAGAAGGTTCCGTCTTCATTTGTTTCTATCTCCTCACAGAGCTCGATATTCTCTATCCTTATTCCGTGGCTTCCGGCGACATACACGCCCGGCTCGTTTGAAAGCGTCATTCCGGGAAGTATGGGTTCGGCTGCTTTTTTTGCATTCATGCGCCATCTTATCGCGGCAGGTCCTTCATGGACACCAAGCATATATCCCACACCGTGGCCGGTGCCGCATTTATAATCCATGCCCATCTGCCATATAGGTTCCCTGGCGATAACATCGAGATTCTCTCCCGTACAGCCTTTTAGAAATATGGCATTCTGAAGCCTTAACATGGCAATGACCACTCTTGTAAAATGTCTCTTTTGCTTACGGTTTACATCCCCTATAAAAAGAGTTCTTGTGGCATCCGTGGTGCCGCCGTCATATTGTCCCCCTGAGTCAACAAGATAAAGAGAACCTTCTTTGATGACTGCAGAATCCTCTTTGGGAGCTTCGTAATGCATCATGGCGGCATTTGCTCCAAAGGCACTTATCGTAGGGAAAGAAAGCCCGTTAAAGCCTTTTATCCCTGCCCTCATCCTGTCAAGCATTAAAGCTGCCTCGTATTCGTTTATCTTTTTCTTTGCGGCATTTTCTTTGATAAAACGTAAAAATCTTGCGAGCACCAGCGAATCTTTTATATAAATATCCTTAAGATGCTTTATCTCTATGCTGTTTTTTACGGATTTTAACCTGGTTACGGGGCCTACAGCTTCCGTAAGCTTTCCCTTCATCCGAAGTATCTGGTATATCCTGAAATTTAATGAAGACGGATCGATAAGTATGGGAGCTTTAAGCTGCATACGCTCCAGATCTTCGTAAAAGATTTCATAGGGCTTTACGCATATTTCCATCTGCTCAAGGTATGTAAGAAGCTTTTTGCTTATTGCTTCTTTTTTCAGATAAAGATAAACATCCTTCCCGTTTATGACGGTATAGGAATATGCAACCGGAGTGCATTTTATATCGTCACCTCTCAGATTAAAGAGCCACATCTGCTCTTCAAGTGAAGTTATGACATGTGACGCCGCACCGGCATCTTTTATCTTTACTGAAAGTTTTTGTATCTTATCCTCGGTATTTCTGCCTGTAAGTTTGTCAGGAAGGATACGTATGGGTCTTGCGCTGTCTTCGGGTCTTTTTTTCCAGATATCGCCTGCAAGATCGGTATCTGTGATAAACATCACTCTTTTCTTTTTTATGGCATCCGCGATCTCCATGTCAAAACCTGAAGACAACACCCGGCCGTCTGTATGGAGATGGTCGCCGGCTTTTAATTTCTCTTTAATAAATGCTGCAGGTTTCGGCACTCCTTCATCCCCGTCACGCATAAGTTTTATGCCGCTTCCTTCAAGTTCCTTCTCCGCCTGTACGAAATATCTTCCGTCCGTCCAGAGATATGCATCCTTTTTCCCTACAAGAAGCGTACCGTTCGAACCGGTAAAACCGGAAAGATATTCCCTTGTCTTATAATGATCGGCTATATATTCCGAACCATGGGGATCTCCGGTAACACATAAATAATAATCAGCCTGAACCTCATCCATCCTCTTTCGTAGAGCTTTAAGTCTTTCTAAAACAGTATCCATCTTCAGTGTCCTCTGTAAATATGTATCTGATCCTTACCTGTCTGTTTAATATAATACATGGCCATATCAAGCTTTGACTTCAGTGTGGCATAATCAATACCGTGCTGCGGAAAAAGTGTTATGGATATGGAAACCGTAAGCTTTTCTTCGGTAGACGAAGCTGCATTTGCTTCGGTAAGAGATACATCTCTTATATCGGAACACAGCCCCATAAGTTCTATCTCATTTAAACTGTAAGGGATGAAGATAAGGAAAGCATCCCTCCCTGTTCTGCCTAAAAGGCTGTCTGCGGGAACTATCTTTTTTAAGCTTTCGCAAAACCTGATGATCACACCGTCTGCATTGCTGCCTCTTCCCCCTGCCGCAAAACGCTTGAAATCATCGAAATCAATAAGCAGCATGGTGGCGCCGGCTTCCTGTATATGTTTTAATCTTGAATCTATCTCAGGTTCAAGATATTCAGGTTTCCAGAGATCCGTAAGCAGATCCCTTTTTGCTGAACTTAAGATATTCTTCCTCATATCTTCCATCTGCAGCACTTTTTCAATGCGTCCCAGCATGGCATCCGCTTCAAAAGGCTTTGTGATGTAATCCACGGCCCCCATCTTCATGCCTTTTAATTCACTTGCTGTTTCAGTATCCGCAGTAAGAAAGATAATGGGGATATTGGCGGTACGAGGATTTAATTTTATCTGCTCCATGGTCTCGTAACCGTCCATCTCCGGCATCATGATATCTAAAAGTATCAGATCCGGCCTGTTTTTCTTAAGAAAATTTAAAGCCTGCCTGCCGGATTTTGCCATGGAAAGATGATAAAAAGGCTGCAGAACCTCTGCAGCGCTTTTTAAATTGGTCGTAACGTCATCCACCATAAGTATGTGTTTCATGATTTATACACCCAAAAATGCTTTTACTTCGGAAGGCATTTCCGATATCTCACAGACTGTATCGTGAAGAACATCTGCCTCTTTAATATCCTTTATCGCCTGTGGAAGCTCTGTGCCGGAGATTTCCTTAAGATCGTCAATCAAAGCAAAATCTTCCCTGTCCTTATTTGCCGCATCGATGGCAGACATAACGCTCTTTGCAAATTTATAGGGGCTTGCGGTAGAAGCGATAACTGTGACAGTCTCATCTCCGGAGCGCTTTTTATAATCGTCATATACTGCTGAAGCCACAGCGGTATGTGTATCTATTACATAGCCGGTATCTTCATAAAGTGCTTTTATCTTAGCTGAAGTTTTTTCTTCATCTGCAAAGCCGTATTCAAAATCCTTAAGGAAGCTCTTTGCGTTATCATCAAGCTCATAAAAGCCTTTTTCATTAAGATCCTTCATAAGCGCCGCATCCTTCTTATCATCTGAACCAAGGGCAAGATATACAAGTCTTTCAAGATTGCTTGATATAAGTATATCCATGGAAGGAGACTCCGTTAACATGAACTTGCGCTCTGATTCAAAGTTTCCGCTTGCAAGATCCATTTCCTTTGTCCTGTCATATCTGCCTGTCATAAAGAAATCGGTAAGCACTCTGTTTGAATTGGAAGCGCAGATAAGTCTGCCTACGGGAACGCCAAGCTGTTTTGCATAATATGCGGCAAGGATATTTCCAAAGTTTCCTGTGGGAACAGTAAAGTTTATCTTATCCTTTTCACTTAATTTTCCGTTCTTTAAAAGCCTTGTGTAGGAATAAACATAATATACCACCTGGGGCACAAGACGGCCGATATTTATTGAATTGGCAGATGAAAAAACAAAACCCTTTTCCTTAAGCTCATCTTTAAGGGCGCTGTCATTGAACATCTTCTTTACGCCGGTCTGGGCATCATCGAAATTTCCCTTTATGCCTATTACCTTTACATTCTTCCCCTTTTGAGTAACCATCTGCTTTTCCTGAACAGGAGATACGCCGTTCTTGGGATAAAAGACAGCTATCCTTGTCCCGGGCACGTCCGCAAAGCCTGCAAGTGCAGCTTTTCCTGTATCACCGCTGGTGGCGGTAAGTATCACTATCTCTTCCTTCAGATCGTTCTTTTTTGCCGCTGTGGTCATAAGATACGGAAGTATGGAAAGCGCCATATCCTTAAAGGCGATGGTAGCTCCGTGGAAGAGTTCAAGATAATAAACTCCGTCAGCATACGTAAGCGGCGCTATCTCTTCGGTATCAAATTTGGCATCATAAGCATGTTCAATGCAGTATTTAAGCTCATCTTCCGTATAATCCGTAAGAAAAAGCTTCATGACTTCATATGCAACCCCCTTATAGTCCATATCAGAGAGCTTTTCAAAGCTTATATCAAGCTTAGGAAGTTCATCCGGTACAAATAATCCGCCGTCATCTGCAAGTCCCTTTAATACGGCTTTAGAGGCACTTAATCTGACTTCATTATTCCTTGTGCTGTGGTACATTATATTCTTCATAGTCTTTAATCCTTCCTGTAAATACAAAATCAGAGTTATTATAACAAAAAAAGGGAAAAACCAAAATACGTGTGCTAAAATACTATGCATGACAAAGAATAAGACTGCCCCCGGCGTATTTAAGGCCGTTAAAAAAAACGGAAGTGTATATTACAGAGCCTCCCTCACCTTTAAGGGCAGGCATATTTCCCTTGGCAGTTTTGAAACGGAAGCTTCTGCGGCTGCAGCCTATACGGAAGGCAGTGCTCTGCTTTCATCCGGCAACCGTGAGGAAAACGAACGTCTGATGTTAAGCTATCCTTCCTTACGCATCCTCCCCTATGAAAAATTTATTTCCCTGTTAAATTTTAAAGATAACGGCATATATGCGCCTAATCCGATATACATAAGGCGTTCTTTTATTGAATATCATTTATGTCCGGGAGAGACGCTCAAATTTGACAGGGATGATCTTTTTTATTTTTCTTCACATAAGATCATGAAACGCGGCGGGCATTATTTTGCAGCGGATTACGGCCTGCAGGTAAATATATTAAACCGTTTCGGTATAAAGAACTACGCGGTAAAGGACAGGGATTATTATTTTATAAACGGAGATAATACCGATTTCAGACGTTCCAATATTGAAATAGTAAACAGGTATAACGGTGTAAGCCAAAAAAACAAAAAAGGAAAGACCGTCTACAGAGCCGTGATCCATATAAAGGGAAATTTTATCATCGGTGATTATGAAGATGAGATCACGGCAGCCATTGCATATAACAAAGCTGCGGACATATTAAAGAAAAACGGGATATCAAAAGCCTGGGAGTACAATGATATAGCGGATATCGATGAGCTAAAACTAAAGCAGATCTATGATACCGTAAAGATATCCGAAAAGATCATCTCATTGAATAATCTTCAAAACTGATATCAAGCCTCGCCCCTCCTGCGATACCGTTTATATTTCCGTCGAGATCATACTGCCACATCGAAAAAGGATAAGGGAAATCGGGCAGATCCGAATCTTCGGAATACCATATTTCCGTCCCTGTCATGGAGCCGAGGGAGAGCTTCTGTATAAGAGTTTCCTTTGTGCCGTAAACTATCGGGTAATATCCCGCATCCTCTATTGCCCTGCAGAAAGTGAGCACTGTATTTGTCCTCGGTATCTTTCCCAGATCATCGGTGCGGCCTTTTCCCTCGCCTTCTTTTTCAAGTGATACGGCAACCGGATATCTTATGTTTAAGGAATTGCTGCTTATGGTATTTAATACAAACTGTGCTTCTTCAAAAGCTTCTTCCGTATTTATTGCCGAGGATATAAAGTATACGCCGCACATAAGACCGGCATCATCAGCCATTTTTATATTTTCAAGAAAACTGTCATCTAAGGATATCTCGCCTGAAGCATAGCCCCTCTGCCCCATTCGAAGCATCACAAAATCAAGCCCTGCATTTTTGAGCGCAGTAAAATCAATATATTCCTCATTTTTTGAAAGATCTGCGCCGTTAAAACTGTGCTTTGTATTATTTTCATAATATCGCATGAGCGGAGTTTTATAAACGAAGCCGGAATTATCATATTTGTTTTTCGGAAGATAGGGATTTATTTCTGCCCATTCTTCGGTTCCGTCATCATGTTTTATGAGTGTATGCTTTCCGTCTGTGGCAGGATCGGAAGGTAACGGTGTGGGCGTAGCTTCCGGTGTGATCTTTTTTTCTTTCTCTTCCTTAGGGGGAAAATCATCCCAGAAATCAAGATCCGATGCCGTGAGAGTGCTGCCGCCTATCATCTTATCCGCATCTGCTGCTATCTTTTCAGCTTCTTTTTGCTGCATTACGGCAGAAGGCTTTGATGTACCGGACTTCTTTGAAGAAGAAGACGTATTATTAAATCCGCCGTTTGTAAAATAGATCACTCCAAGTGTGGCAAGGAGAAATACACTGAGCAGCAGACCGCCCGTACGCATGGAGCGCAGCCCTGCTTCCTTCTTAAGCCTGCGCTCATCATCAAAGAGCAGATCTTCGTCTGTTGAATTGTAATCGTCATCATTCAGTTTCATAATCTAAATAATAACACAAGATGACTTAAATGTGATATAGTAAAGAGAATGGTTAACATAATCACATGGAGTGAGGTTTTATATGAAGATATTTAACGGAGAATTTTCTGATACAGAGGTAAAGTATCCCGTAGAGAATCTGCTTGGTGAGGGACAGGAATTAAAGGATCTGCTCTTCCTTGACATTGAAACCACGGGACTAAGCCCCGCAAATTCAAATCTTTACATGATAGGCGTTGTCTATAACGAAGACGGCATATGGTGCTACAGGCAGTTTTTTGCTGAAAAATACGAAGAAGAATATCAGATACTGAAGGAATTTACTGATTTTGCCCGGAATTTCAAGCTTTTTATCCATTACAACGGAAACCGCTTCGACCTTCCCTATCTGACAAAAAAATGCGAACACTTTTCCCTTGATTTTGATATTTCTTCTTTCGGAGGCGTGGATATATACAGACGTATTGCAGGATACAGGGATCTTCTTGGCCTTCCCGATATGAAGCAGAAGACAGTTGAAGAATACCTGGGGATAGATCGCGATGATGTTTATTCCGGCGGAGAGCTGATAAGCAGGTATCATGATTATGTCTGCTACGGTGATGAAAAGCTTCTTACGGAGCTTATTCTCCACAACCGTGAGGATATCAAGGGTATGCTTTCAGTGATACAGATGCTCGCATATCCGGATATGTTCTTACGTCCTGTAAGGGTCATGGGTGTAAAAGCCAATTATTTTAAAGCTCCCGACGGCAGACGTTCCCAGGAGATCATCATGAGGCTGCGTTTTGGCGCTGCCCTTCCCGTTCCTCTTTCCTTCAGGGGGCTTGGCTGCTATTTCTCCGGAGACGGCACTGACGGGGCTTTGAAAGTGCCTCTTTATGATGAGGAAATGAAATACTTTTATGCAAATTTTAAGGATTATTATTATCTTCCCGCTGAAGATATAGCTATCCATAAATCCATAGCCGGCTTTGTGGATAAGGATCACAGAAAACAGGCCGTGGCAGCAGACTGCTATACAAGAAAAAAATCACTTTTCCTTCCCGAATGGGATATGGTATTTACACCATTCTATAAAAGAGAATACAGATCAAGGGAGATCTTTTTCGAACTTACGGATGAGTTTAAGAAGAGCCGTTCAGGCTTCAATATGTATGCAGAGCATGTACTTTCCGCCATGCTTGAATACGGTGCTTAAACATATACCGGATCAAGAGATCCTTCACTTCAAAAAAATGATAAAAAAACTGTGAGTCACTATCCGGACTCACAGTTTTTTAATACTTTCTTTTTAATACTTTCTTTTTAATCCTCTCTCTCGTAGAAAAAGGAATTCTTTCTCGTATAATTTATTGCCCTGTAATTGATGATCTGCTCGGTACTTCCTATGAAAAGAACCCCTTCATGTACCAGTGAATCATGGAAACGCCTGAATACATCATCTTTGGCTTCTTCCGTAAAATATATCAGCACATTCCTGCAGACTATCATATGAAAATCTTTCGGATAATTCTTTTCGAGAAGATTAGCCTGTTTAAAGGTAACACGGGATTTTATCTCATCCTTTATCTTATATGAGGAGCCCACTTTCTCGAAATACTTATCTTTAAAATCCTGCGGTACGCCCTTTACGGATTTCTCTCCGTAAATACCGTTCTTCGCCTGTGCAAGTATCTGATTATCAATATCCGTGGCATATATATTTATCATATTAAGAGGTATATGCCTGGAAAGAGCCATCACAAGGGAATAGGGTTCATCCCCTGTGGAACAGGCTGCAGACCATATCTTAAGGCTTTTTCCAAACCTGGATATAAGTTCCGGAATAACAACCTTGTCCATATATTCCCACTGATCCGGATTCCTGTAAAATTCGGAAACATTGATGGTCATATATCCAAGGAATTCTTCCCTTATATCCTTATCTGTTTTAAGAAGATTCGAATATTCTTCATAATCCTTTGCACCCCTCTTTTTTATCAGGGTGTCAAGGCGGCGTTTCATCTGATTTTCTTTATAAGCATTAAGATCAACGCCGGTTATGGAAAAAACCTTTTTTTTCAGATATTCATAATCGTTATTCATTTACTTCTTCGGCATCAGAAGTGCCTGCGATCTCAGCGCTGTCCTCTTCCTCTGCTATAAGCTCCTTCATGGAAAGTGAGATCTTATGATCATCGATATTTATATCAACAACCTTAGCCTCGATCTCATCGCCTACGGAAAGAACATCAGAAGGCTTCTCGATACGCTTGCGGCTTATCTGCGAAACATGGAGCAGCGCATCAACACCCTCCTCAAGCTGAACGAATGCACCGAAATCGGTCATTCTTGCAACCTTGCCTTTTACTATAGTTCCTACAGGATACTTATTCTCTACGCCAAGCCAGGGATTGTTCTCATCGAACTTAGCGGAAAGAGCAACCTTATCACCCTTGATCTCTTTGATGATGACCTTAACGGTATCGCCCTTCTTGAATACGTTCTGGGGATAGTCGATCCTGCCCCAGCTCATCTCGGAAATATGAAGGAGACCGTCTATGCCGCCTATATCAACGAAAGCACCGAAGCTTGTTACATTCTTGATGGTACCTTCAACAACATCACCCTCGGCGATATGAGAGAGAGCCTGTTCCTTTGCAGCATCCCTGCGCTCTCTTAAGAGGGTCTTGCAATCACCGATGTATCTGCGCTTTGCAGGATTGAATTCGCTCATGTAGAATTCGATCTCTTTATCAGCAAATACATTTAAGTTCTTTGTAAATGTATCGGAAGCAAGGCTTGCGGGAATGAATACGGGAACCTCATCAACTGTAGCGACAAGTCCGCCCTTTACAACTTCGCTTACCTTTGCCTTAAGTACTGTATGATCATTGAAGGCATCCTCAAGCACCTTGCTTACCTTCTCGGATGCGATACGCTTATGGGAAAGCACTACCTGTCCGTCTCCGTCATTTAACTTAAGCACCTTTACGGAAATAGAATCTCCGGGCTTAACTGCTTCTGTCAGCTCAACGGAAGGATCGTTTGAATACTCATTCTTTGTAACGATACCATCTGATTTGTAGCCGATGTTAACTGCGATCTCACTCGGTGTAACGGAAATTACAGTCCCTTCCACGATATCCCCTGTATGGATATTCTTAAATGAATCTTCCAGCATTTGTTCAAATGTCATTTCGGACATAATCTTGAACCTCCTCAATAATATATTTCGGGGTGGAAGCCCCCGCTGTAATTCCTACCGAACCGACCTGATGATCATCAGCAAGTTTAAGATCCTTAAGCGTCTGTATGAAATATGTATGCTCACATTGCTCGCTGCATATCTCAAAAAGCTTTCTGCTGTTGGAACTCTTCTCATCACCTATCACGATCATCATATCAACCTTTGATGCGATATCACGTGCTTCGGTCTGATGTTTCTCCGTCGCATTACAGATAGTATTCACATAATGAGTATCATACAATTTTTTCTTAAATATTTCAACAATTTCTTCAAATTTCTTATAATTGTAAGTAGTCTGACTTACCAGACAGTACCCTCTGCCTGCAACAGGCTTAAAATCCGCGGCTTCCGTTGCATCTTTTATTACGATCGCCTTTCCCCTGCACCAGCCCACTATACCCTGAACTTCGGGATGATCGGGATTCCCGACAATAAGTATGTCTCTTTCATTGCTCTCTTCATAAACGATATCATGTATGCGTTTTACAAAAGGACAGGTGACATCAATATATCCTATCCCCTTTTTTTCAAGCATATCGATCACATGCTTTGTAACTCCGTGGGAACGGAGTATCACGGTACCTTTCTCAAGCGCCATAAGTTCTTCTTCATCATTCAGGACCTTCACACCCTTTGACTCAAGATCGCCTACTACTTCATCATTATGTATCACAGGCCCGAAGGAATAGATCCCTTCGCCGTTTCCGGCCAGTTCATATGCCTTGTCCACGGCTCGTTTTACGCCGAAACAGAATCCGGCGGTCTTTGCTGTAATAACCTCAGCCATCAGGCATTCACTCCCGTCTTTTCGCTTACTATATCCATAAGTTTTTTCTGAACTTCATCTATCGTCATATCGGATGTATCGACAAGTATCGCGTCATCAGCCTGCTTTAAGGGAGAGATGGCTCTGTTCATATCCTGCTCGTCTCTTTTTACGATATCCGCTTCGATCTGATCCATGTCGCATTTCTCTCCCTTTGCGCTTAACTCATCAAAGCGTCTTTTAGCCCTGACCTTTGATGATGCAGTAAGATATATCTTTACCTTTGCATCGGGAAGCACGACAGTTCCTATATCCCTTCCGTCCATAACAACGCTTTTTTCGGAAGCGAGCTTTCTCTGAAGTTCAACGAGCTTCTTTCTCACATCAGGATTAGGGCTTGAAAATGATGCCATAAGCCCGACTTCTTCCGTACGTATAAGCCCGTTAACATTTTCTCCGTTAAGCACCACCTGCTGTTCACCGTTCTCAAAACGTATGCTGATATCAGCGGTTTCGCATTTTTTGCTTATGCCTTCGCTGTCCCCGGAAGATATTCCTTCCCTTATAAGATAAAGGGCCATAGCCCTGTACATAGCACCGGTATCCACATATATCACGCCAAGTTTCTTTGAAAGCTCCCTGGCAATCGTGCTTTTTCCGGCACCTGCCGGTCCGTCGATCGCTACCGCGAAAATGTTATTCATTTTTATACCTCCTTTGTCTCTTTCTCTATATTTGCGCAGCGGCGCTGCCTGCAGCATAGCCGGTCGACCAGGCTGCCTGAAGATTGAAACCGCCCGTATATGCGTCTATATCAAGAAGTTCTCCCGCAAGGAAAAGTCCCTTTACTATCTTTGATCCCATGGACCCCGGATCCACCTCTTTAACATTGATACCGCCCAGGGTGATGATGGCTTCATTGAAATCCCTGGTGCCGCATACCGTGAAAGGAAGTGCCTTCATATATTCCGTGATCTTTTTGCGTTCTTCTTTTGTTATGGAATTTGCTTTTTTATCCCCCGCTATATTTACCATATCCGGAAATACTTCCCTAAGCTGTCCCGGAAGGAAGGGTGAAAGTATATTCGAAAAGCTTTTATTTTTATTCCCGTCGATCTCCCTGTAAAGCCTCTCTTCAAGCTCGCCGGCGCTTACTGCAGGCTTTAAGTCTATACAAAGTATGGCTTCCTCACCTTTTACATAAGCACTTTCATGGTGCCCGAAATCATTATCTTTTTTAAGTGAATCATAATAATTCTTCTTTATGCTGTTGTCGGTATCCAGCTGCGATGATACCCCTCCGAAGTTCCTGCTGTAGTCGGAAGAAAGTGAAAGAATGAGCGGCCCGCTTAAACCAAAATGCGTAAATATCATTTCCCCGGGGCCTGCTTTAAATTTCTTTTTCCCGCATTTTAAGCTTACCGAAACATTTTTAAGAGAAAGGCCCTGCATCCTGGCGGGATACTCTTCCTTTATGACAAAAGGAACAAGTCCCGGATGAAGAGGTATGATGCTGTGCCCAAGTCCGCTTAACTGCCCAAAAAAATTTCCGTCGGAACCGGTGGCGGCATAAGATACTCCTCCGGTGCATACTATAACGGCATCGGAGCTTATCTTTTCGCCGTTTTCAAGAAAAACACCTTCAGCTTTATATTTAAATGTATCATCATCAAGCGCTCTTCTTAAGATTCCGGATACCTTTGTTTTTTTCAGGATCTTAACTTTATTTTTATTAAGTATCCTTTCAAGGCAGGAGAGCACATCCTGGGATCTGTCGGAAACGGGGAAAACCCTGCCGCCGCGTTCCATTTTTACGGGGCATCCGTTTTCCTCAAGCATTTTCATCATATCATCCGCACAAAAACCGTATACAGAGCTGTAGAGGAACCTGGGATTTTTAAGAACGTTTTCAAAATAGTCCGCTGTATCACAGGCATTTGTCAGATTACACCGGCCCTTCCCGGTGATATAGACCTTTCTTCCGAGGCGCTCTTCTTTTTCAATAAGAGTCACCAAAGCGCCCTTTTTTGATGCGGCGATGGCAGCCATTATACCTGAAGCGCCGCCTCCTATGATCACAATGTCAGACACCATCCGTAAATTCATCTCCTCTGTAGGTTTCGAGATTATTCCAGAGATCTTCCATATTACCGAGATTCTTTCTTACTTTTTCTTCATTCCGTATGTAAAGCCCCACGACTATTGCATTGATCATGCTCATGGGCGCCACAAGCGAATCCGCTATCGTGATCATATCTGATTTTGCCCAGAGGCTGCATGAACAATACATATTCATGGGAGAATACTCACAATCCGTGATCCCCAGTATGGATGCCCTTTTTTCATTTGCATATTCCATGGCTTTAAGGGTACGGATGGAATATCTGGGAAAGCTTATGCCTATCACAAGATCATCATGATCCAGCCAGTAAAGCTGCTCATATATCTCGTTTATGTTCATGCTGTTGATCACTTTTACGTCCGGCCTTATCATATTAAGATAAAAGCCAAGATAATCCGCAAGAGGCGAACAGGTCCTGATACCGATCACATATATGCGCTTTGCCTTTTCTATGAGTTCAAGAGCCATATCATATGAGGCTGAATCCACAAGATGAATGGTATCCACAATATTCTGCGCATCGGTCACAAGAACGCTTTTTAAGACATCATTTTTGTTCTCACGGTAATGATCGGTTCTTGAAGTATTTTTACTGATAAGCTTCCGCTGGAGTTCGGCGGCTAAGGCTCTCTGAAAATCCGAATATCCTTCATATCCCATCATATTGGCAAAACGGACTGCTGTGGATTCACTTACATCACACTCGTCCGCAAGCTTTGCAGCAGTTAAAAATGCCGCATTTTCAGTATGTTCAAGTATATAATCGGCAATTCTTTTATGGGATTTGCTCATGCCTTTATAGGCTTCATTGATCTCTTCTATCATCTCGACCTTCCGGAAATACTTTTAGTAAAAAGGCGTGCCCTGACAGCACGCCTTGATATAAACATTAAAAACCTTAAGAATATCAGACAGGATATGCTCCGTTTTCCTTATCGTTCTTCTTCGCATCCACACCTGTCTTCTGTGCTTCCCTGTACTTGAAGAATTCGGTGGCAACCTGAGGGAAAAGAGCGTATGAAAGTACGTCCTCCTCCTGCTCCTTATACTGCTTCATTTCCTTCTCAAGGGACTCAAGCTCGGGCTCGGTACGTCCTGTAGCTTCAGCGGAACGGGCAGTTGATCGCTTCTCTCCGGGGATAACCTTGTTTATGATATCCTGATTCATGGGCTTTACGGTCTGACCGTAATTTCCACGTAAGAGATCCTTGAACTGGTCGGTAGCAACCTTATAGCGCTCGCCCATAAGGACGTTCATGATAGCCTGGGTACCAACGATCTGTGAGGAAGGTGTAACCAGAGGCGGCTCACCGCAGTCCTTACGAACCCTGGGGATCTCCTCAAGAACCGCACGGTATTTATCTTCTGCATGCTGTTCCTTAAGCTGGGATACCATGTTTGAAAGCATTCCGCCGGGAACCTGATAAAGAAGGGTCTTGATATTAACGCCAAGCACCTTCGTGCTCATAAGACCGCTCTTTAAGCATTCATCCCTGTAAGGAGTAAAGTAATCAGCTATCTCTGCTAAAAGATTCTGATCCATACCGGTATCATACGGTGTACCCTTAAAGGTCTCTACCATAACCTCTGTTGCAGGCTGGCTGGTGCCGAGAGCGAAAGGACTTATAGCACAGTCGATGATATCAACACCTGCCTCAACAGCCTTCAGATAAGTCATTGAAGCCACACCCGAGGTGTAATGTGTATGAAGCTCGATGGGAAGCTTTGTCACTTCCTTCATAGCCTTTATAAGCTCGGAAGCCTTGTAAGGAACAAGGAGGCCTGCCATATCCTTTATACATATGGAATCGGCACCCATTTCCTCGATGTCTTTTGCCATCTTTGTCCAGTATTCAAGCGTATACGCATCGCCAAGGGTATATGAAAGAGCAACCTGTGACTCTCCTCTGCCCTCCTGCTTCTTGATCTTGTTTGTGGCATCAACGGCAGCCTTTAAGTTACGAAGGTCATTTAAGCAGTCGAAGATACGGATCACATCGATACCGTTTGCAATGGACTTCTCAACGAACTTGTAAACCACGTCATCGGCATAAGGACGATAACCTAAGATGTTCTGACCTCTGAAGAGCATCTGTGTCTTTGTGTTCTTTAAACCGTCGCGTATCTTTCTTAAACGCTCCCAGGGATCTTCCTTAAGGAATCTCAGTGAAGCATCGAAGGTGGCACCGCCCCAGCATTCTATGGCACGGTATCCCACTTTATCCATCTTATCAAGGATGGGAAGCATTATCTCTGTAGGCATTCTGGTCGCGATCAGTGACTGATGAGCATCACGCAGGACAGTCTCCATGATCTGAACAGGCTTCTTTTCATTATTTTCAGCCATTTTATTTTCCTCCTGAATTATTGATTAAAATTAAGTTTTCGGGATCAGAATACTCCGAAAATAGCCATAAAGGTTCCGGCAGCAACGGCAGTTCCTATAACACCTGCCACATTGGGTCCCATCGCATGCATGAGCAGGAAGTTTGTGGGATCCGCTTCTGCGCCGACTTTCTGGGAAACTCTGGCAGCCATGGGCACTGCGGAAACTCCGGCCGATCCGATAAGAGGATTTACCCTTCCGTGGGTCAGCAAACACATGAGCTTTCCGAAAAGCACACCTGCCATGGTTCCGAATGCAAATGCCACAAGTCCGAGCACAACGATGAAAAGCGTATCCGTGTTAAGGAAGGCTTCGGCACTTGTTGTAGCGCCAACCGAAGTACCAAGGACTATAACGACAATGTACATAAGTGCATTTGATGCTGTTTCCGTGAGCTGTCTTACAACTCCGGATTCACGGAAAAGATTTCCGAGCATCAGCATACCTACAAGAGGAGCCGTAGTAGGAAGGACCATACATACAACGATGGTGATTATGATGGGGAATAAGATCTTTTCAAGCTTTGTAACGGGACGAAGCTGACCCATCTTTATGGATCTTTCCTTCTTTGTTGTAAGAAGTTTCATGATGGGCGGCTGTATGATAGGCACAAGTGACATATAGGAATATGCCGCAACAGCTATAGGTCCTAAGTATTTTGTCTGTCCGAGCTTTCCTGCAAGGAAGATGGAAGTAGGACCGTCAGCACCGCCTATGATCGAAATGGCAGCTGCAGCCTTGTCATTGAAATCTGCCCAGCCCATCGCGCCTTCAAAAAGCGCTCCGAAGTAAGCTGCAAAGATCCCGAACTGTGCAGCCGCTCCCAAAAGGAAGCTGGAAGGATTGGCTATAAGAGGACCGAAGTCGGTCATTGCTCCGACACCCATGAATATAAGTGAAGGAAGTATAGCCCATTCATCAAGTTTATAGAAATAATAAAGTAATCCGCCTATGCCGTTCGGTGAATCCTCATAGCTTAACATGATATCCGGATAAATATTTACGAGCAGCATGCCGAAAGAAATAGGCACAAGTAAGAGCGGCTCGAATTCAAAATGGATAGCCAGATACATGAAGATAAGAGCTACCGCTATCATGATCAGATTCTTATAAGTGAAATCCGGGTTCATGAAAGCCATCTGGTTCAGCAGATTGTTAAGTATCTCACCCATTGGTTCTGATAACCTCCTAAAGCTTTTATCTTAACTGTCAGTTAAGCGTTGCAAGAACTGCACCGGCCTCTACAGTATCTCCTACAGCACAATCGATGGAAGCAACTGTTCCATCCTCGGGAGCTACGGAGTTGATCTCCATCTTCATAGCTTCAACTACGACAACGGGGTCACCCTTCTTAACGGCCTCCCCTACCTTCTTCTCGATCTTAAGGACCTTGCCTGCTGCGCCTGCTTCAACCTTTACGGATCCAGCTGCGCCTGAAGCTGCCTTGGGTGCTGCGGGAGCAGCCTTGGGAGCTGCCTTGGGTGCGCTCTTTGCAACAGGAGCACCTGAAGATGCGCCTTCTTCTACTGTAACGTCATATACGTTTCCGTTTACGGTGATGGTATAGTTTTTCATTTTAATTTCCTCCTTGGGATTATCTTATCTTATTCTGCGTATGCTTCTTACAACAAAGCCGTCAGTGTTTACACTACCTTCAAATGCGGCTACTGCAGCAGCTATAACTGCCGCAAGCTCAGTATCATCGGATTCGGGCACTGAAGACTCTTCTCTTTCAACAATGGAAGCGATGGTCTTCTCCACCGATTTCTCGGTATCTTCGCTTTTCTTATTCTTACTGTTCTGAAGCTTGGGAATGATACCCATTGCCGAGATAACAAAGGATATCACTATGAGCATTACAAACACGGTGCCCATGCCGATCATTGTATTCATTCCGGCCTTCTTCATGGATTCGGAAAGTGTAAGCTTAACATTTGTAGTGACACTGTTGATAACAAAATTGTCATCTACGATAAGCTCTATGGTTCCGTCATGAATACTACCGTCAATATAAACTGTTGCTATAGCTTCCTTCTCATCAGCTTTTATATCAATGCGCATTTTTCCGTCAGCATTGTTTTCAAAAACCGGATCACCGATATCAGCGATGGAATCCTGATACGAATGAACTGCCTTGGATAATGTCTTTGCGTCAAGATAGAAACCTGTATATCTTCTGAAATTCTCTCCCATCGTCTCTGATTCATAATCTGTGGAATTATCCAGAGTAGCGATATATTCGGGGCTCTCAAAATCACCTGATGAGAGCATCAGCGCAATATTCTCAGTGACGTTCTTTATCTGCGCTGCGGATTCCTCCGACTGTATCCTTGCGGGTTCCTTCGTACCGCAGGCAGAAAGACTCATGAGACATATCAGCGTGAGGAGATATAAACCGATCTTTTTTCTCATAACCGAAAACCTCTCCTTAAATTAATCATGCAAAAAGCATTTCAAATGCGTATATGAGATGCTTTCTTGTATCATCCGGCTCTATAACGGCATCAACATAGCCACGGCCGGCTGCGGAAGAAGCGCTGTTCTGGAGCGCTGCTATCTGCTTTGCGGTCTCATCAACCTTTGATGCATCATCGCAGATAAGCTTTGCTGCAAGCTTTGCCTCCATGGGGCCTATCTCCGCATCGGGATAGCAGAAAGTAAGATCACAGCCAAGTCCCTTGGAATTCATAACCGAATATGCGGAACCGATAGCCTTGCCTACGATAAGATTTACTCTTGCCACATCACAATTTGCGAATGCATGTATAAGCTCTGCAGCTGCCTTTGCCGTACGCTTTTCAGCACAGAGAGTTGTCTTATAGCCGTCTGCATTGGTTACCGTGAGAACGGGAATACCGAATGAATCGCAGAAATAAACCATATCTGCAGCCTTGGAAAGACCTTCGGGAGTAAGTTTTGTATCAAACTTCTCCTTTGCCTTGCCGTCATCGCCTAAGATCTCGCTCCTGTTTGCTATGCATCCTACTGTCATGCCGTCAAGCTTAAGGAAACCTGTTACCATTTCCTTCGCATAGGAAGCCTTTGTCTCGATGAAATTGGAATCATCGGCTATATTCGCAAGAAGCGCTGCCGTATCTCCCTTGAAGGAAGCAAGTCCTTCTGTCTTTCTGTTAAGATCATCACTTCCCTCGCTTACCGCAAGATCATCATTGTTTGAAGGAAGCATTTCCACAAGTTCCCTGATGCCTGCATAAATGGAATCTGCATCACCGTAAAAATCAGCATTTCCGGCCTTGCCTGCCTGGAAATCAGCTGCGGATGTATCACACTTTTCCGTATAATTGTCCTTTATGGCATCGGGAGAATTTACGAAGAGCTTTCCGTTCTTCTCTTCAATGAAGGTAAAATCACTGATGGCAGGAATAAAAGAAAGACCGCCGCCGCAATTACCGAAAACAGCGCTGATCTGAAGTATAAGTCCCTTTGCAAGAGCCTGCTTTGCATAGATCTCGCTAAGCGCATTGAGCGCATCTGTTGACTCTTCAAGTCTAAGGCCTGTTGAATCAATGATACCGATAACGGGTGTGCCCGTCTTCATGGCAAGATCATAGATATTTACGATCTTCTTTGCGTGCATCTCTCCTATGCTGCCGCCGAGTACAGCAGGATCTTCACTGTAAACATAAACGGGCTTGCCGCCTATGCTGCCGTATCCTGTCACTACTCCGTCGGAAGGAGTCTGCTTCTGTTTCAGATTGAAATCCGTAGCGCGGGCAGTTACCTTTGCTCCGATCTCAACGAAACTTTTTTCATCGAGCAACGCATTTATACGTTCGCCCGCTGAGCCAGTTGAACTACTCATTTTTTTACCTCCGCTGATTTATTATATATATTTAGAGAACAAAAAACGTGTCTTTGCAGACAAGAGCGATTATAACACAAGCTGTTCAATATAAACAACCTGAAATCACACTTCTACCGTGATATTTTCATCTTCTCCCGTTTTAACGGCTAATTCCTCGGACGCTTCTATGATGGCCTGCTCCTTGAGTTCTTCCTTAAGATCCTCACTCATTTCCGGCAGGTCGCTTATGCTCGAAACTCCGAAAGCCCTTAAAAACTGCTCCGTAGTGCCGAATAAAAGAGGTTTCCCGGGGGCATCAAGCCTGCCCACTTCTTCTATCAGATCATATTCGATAAGTCTGTTTACCGCATGATCGGAGCTTACCCCCCTTATCTTTTCTATCTCGGCTTTTGTGACAGGCTGCTTGTAAGCTATTATGGAAAGGGTCTCTATCACGGTATCCGTAAGTGTATACCTTCTCGGATTCTTCGCTAACCTTATAAGGGGTTCGTAATAATCGGATTTTGTGCCGAGCTGATAGGAATCCTCAAGACGTGTTATCGTTATGCCTCTTCCCGAGGATGCGTAATCCTCTTCCAGCTTTTTTACAGCTTCCTCAAGCTCTTCCTCAGTAAGGGAAAGGGTCTCCATAAGCCTGTCTTTCTGGACGGAATTACCATACGCAAAAAGTATTGCTTCAAGAGCCGCCTCGGGATGCTCCGGTTTCTTTGCTTCTTTTACCTGCTCTGTTATTTCTTCTGTATCCTGTCCTGCTTTTATCTCTTCTTCCTGCATCATATTACCTTCTGTAAAAATAATTCCCTTATATTATTGCGAAATCTTCATCAAGTCTTATCTCGCCTGCATCCTGCGCCTTCCGGATCATGATATCCTCAAAAAGGCCATCCTGGCTTATCACTATCATGCCTGTCTTCATAAGCTCCAGCACCACGAGGAAAGTAACTATAACCGCCAGCTTAGATCCCTGCTCTTCCAAAAGATCCTTAAAGGAGCAATATTCATGTTCGTTAAGATATGCCGTGATCTCGGCAAACTTTGAATCAAGGCTTATCTCATCCCTTGTGATATTTCCGAAGCGGCTTCTTATGGGATCTATGCGGTCTTTAGCGCGTTTCATTATCCCGTTGAAGATCTCATTTAATTTCTTGAGATTAAGATCCTCCATAAGATCGTCATAATCAAGAGGAGGTCTGTATTCCGCAACTTCCTTAGGAAGTGTGGGCTCTTTATACATGCTCCTTCCGGCATCAACAAATCTGTCTTTTAATTCTCCGGACATATATTTGAACATTTTATATTCAAGAAGCTTCTGAACAAGCTCTTCTCTGGGATCGCCCTCTTCCTCTTCTTCGTTTTCATCCTTCGGAAGAAGCATTTTGCATTTTATATCTATAAGAGTGGCTGCCATAACAAGGAATTCACTCATGATATTCATGTCGCTCTTTTCGGCTTCATGAAGATATTCCATATACTGGTCTGTTATCTTTGCTATGGGGATATCGTAAATATCAACCTTATTCTTTTCGATAAGATGAAGAAGCAGGTCAAGAGGACCTTCAAATGCATCAAGTTTAAGTGTGATCTCCATTTTTCTCATTCCTTTTTGCTATATTTAGACGCAATACGCCGATTATAGCACAAGATGTAGGAGAAAAAAAGATTACATAAGTTGGATCATTCTGCCCTGATGGCAGCTAAAGGAGAAAGCTTCATCGCACGAAGCGACGGGAAGAAACCGGCGACCATAGCTATCAGTATGGCAAAAATGACAGCCACAGGCCCCAGCCATACAGGTATCACGGACAGAGCGCTGCCTGCCTGGAAACCCATTTCGGCACCGATCTCAGAATTTGTCACCACATGATTTATAAGCACAGACAGAAGATAACTGAAGATCACGCCCATTGTACCGCCTATAAATCCGATATAAGCAGCCTCTATAAGGAAAAGTGACTGTATATCTCTTATCCTGCAGCCTATGACCTTCATGATGCCTATCTCTTTTGTGCGTTCGTAAATAGACATCATCATTGTATTTGTGATACCGATCGCCGCAACCAGAAGCGATACCGCGCCGATCCCTCCGAGCACGGCCTGGATGACATTCATGGCCTTCATTTCGGATTCGATCCATTCCGCTTCGGCGTAAGTCCGGTATCCCATCTCCTGGATCTGTTTCTGCACTGCAGATACGTTTTCCATATTGTCAACTTCGACCTTAAGAGATGAATAAAACATCCTTTTAAAAGGCTTACCGTTTTTTCTTGAAGGCTGTCCGGGTATCGTCTTATTCCTGTAGATTCTTTTTAACATATCCTCCAGCGCATTGATATTGCAGTAAGCTCCGTAACCGTAGGCACCGTAGTCGCTTATTTCTCCCTTTATCATTCCGGCTGTGGGTATCACATATTTTTTAGGCATTCTTACCGCATTTCCGTTTTCATCCTTGCTTCCGCTTTTTGCGGAAAAATATGCATTCTGGTCAAATATAATGAAAACAGCATCATGCATAAGATCGACGTCAGGCACTTTTCCCGTATCCCAGTATACGTAACTGCCGGTCTTTTCATTTGAAAAATTGCTCAGTATTGTATTTCCATAAACAATGGAGAGCGGGTCATTGTCGTCCGGTATATTTCCGGAAGACAGTTGCATATTATTTTTCATCGCTTCATAGGTCATCCCCGTAAGATCCGTATAACCTATGTATGGACCTGTTTTTATGAGTATGCTGACACTGAGCTCGGGATAAACGGCGGTAACATGATCCATGGCAAGGAATTCATCAATGCGTTCATCCGAAAGATAAAGAGCTTCCAGTTCCCTGTCACTCCTTTCTTTTCCGTCGTTTGTATAGCTTTCCGGCTGATTTACCGTGATCTCCGTAAGAGAACCGTAGGAGCTGGCATCATCAAGCATCGTCTTTTTCATCCCGATACCCAGGCTTATCATGACAACAATAGAAACAGTACCTACCACAACACCGAGGCAGGTAAGAATTGTCCTGGCCTTTCTCTTAAAAAGGCTTGATAAGCTCATTGTTAACAGATCCGAAAATTTCAATTTATTCTTACTCCGTTATATCAGATGCCGTCTTCATCATCAGCAAGCTCTGCCAATGCGGCTTCCATTTTTTTCTTCTTATTCTTCTTTACGATAATGATGATAACGACTATGACGGCAGCTGTCACCAGAACAGCTATAAGTATAATGAGCCATCCCGGGGCCTTGCTTCCCTGCTGTTCATAATATTCGTCTATCACTCCGTCGCCGTCATAATCAAATCCGTCCATGATGCCATCGCCGTTTTCATCTATCTCTCCGCCCATCCCTTCGGAAAAAGACGCATCCGTCACAAATATGTTCATGGGCTTTTCTATAAGTGTGACCTTTCCGGCCTCATCTTCATAGCTGATATGTGCGACAACAGTTCCGTCATCCTCAGTGGCAGCCACTGCATTTAACATGACATCCACATTTCCGGTAGCCCCCGGTTCCACCTGTCCCAAAAATGCATTGCCGCCGTCAAAGGAAGCAGAGTCAAAGGAAACGGAAACATTATAGAGTGTGGTCTTTCCCTTGTTGTATATAGGGAACATGACATTAACCTGATCACCTACATTTGCTTCGGAAGGTGTGATCTCAAGATCTCCGGTATCAACCCTGGCTGCCTGGCGGACAGGTATGGAAACACTGTTTGATGCTTTGTAGGGATTATGCTTTGTGTCTTCATATTCCATGTTCAGGTCTATCACATAGGGCTTTTGCGTAAGATCGGCACGTGCAAACATCTCTATTTCAAGATCAGCTGTTTCTCCGGCATCTATCCTGCTTACATAAATCGTATTCGAGCCTGACGTGGGAAGAAAAGCCTCATAGGAATTTTCCTGCTTCTCACCTTCCTGCGCAGCTTTAAGATCAAACTGTATATTTGATACGGCAGTTGATGTTGAGGTGTTTTCAACCGTGATCGTAAGTCTGAAGGTATCGCCCGCATAAACCTCTTCGGGGTAAGTCTTAAATCCTTTGATGATTATCCTGGGTGTTGCGCTCTTTGCGGCATCATCCGCTTTCTGCTCCTCTTCAAGCAGCTTTCCGCTTGAGCTTTTTCCCGTGATCTTTATATAAGTCTTAAGATCACATTCCTCCACAGCACTGCCCCTGTAATACTGTGCATGGAAAGTAAGAGGATATACACCGGTCTTTGCTTCGGAAGAGACCATAAAATTCCATGTAACCTGTTTTGCAAGTCCCACAGACTGTTCAATGGATTTTGCAGGCTGAAGTGAATCTATCATGCGGGCATCGGATGCCGTAAGGATCTCAAAAGGCCATTTTGACATGGATGTATCAACGGAAGGCGTGATCACCACATCGGTTACAGGCGCCTGGTCTAAATTAACAACAGAAAGCGTGACAGTCACAGGCTGCGAATATTTCGCGCTTGTTGTCATTGTATTGTTTGCAACGAAAAGAAATTTTGATGCATCCGGAACATTTCCCGATGCCACGGCAGAGAATCTTGATTCAACCGTACTGATATAAGACTCCAGCTGTTCAACCGTCATTTCGGTATTTGCAATATAAACATTGGCATCATACATGATGTCATCAAGCTGTTTTATCTGTGAGGCGGAAAGCTGTTTTTTCTTAAGGGCTTTAAGATTTTCAAGAAGGATGACATATGCTCCCTCCCTGTCTTTATTTTTTATCATGCCGTTATCATCACCGTTCATTGAGATGGTCACGGCATGTACCCTTGTTTTGGCCTCCGGGATATTAAAAAACAATAACGCCCCGGCTAAAACGGCAACGACACCCTTTAATATCCTTTTCCTTAAATCACTCATCTTGCAAATCCTCCCAAAGATCATACACCGGCAAGTGTACCGCCTACACTTATACCGGCCTTGGCATTTATGGCAGCCTGTACCCTGTTATCTTCAATGCCGGTAACCTTTCCGTCATTGATATGTATTATCTTGTCCCCGTAAGAAGCCAGATTGTTATCATGTGTGACCATTACCACGGTCTGGTGTTTTTCGTGAACTATAAACTGAATCAGTTTAAGGACTTCCAAAGTGGTTGCGGAATCAAGGTTTCCCGTAGGTTCATCCGCAAATATGATATCCGGATCAACAACCAGAGCCCTTGCTATACCCACTCTCTGCTGCTGTCCGCCGCTCATCTGTCCGGGTCTGTGCTTTGCATATTTCTTAAGCCCCACGGTCTCAAGCATCTTCATTGCTTTAGCGTTGCGGACAGCTTTATCCACACCCCTGAAAGTAAGAGGCATGGCCACATTTTCTATAGCTGTCAGATTGGGTAATAAATTGTATGACTGGAAAATAAAGCCGACATGGGCCTGTCTGAACATTACAAGGCCTGCTTCATTCTTTTTTTCGATATGTTCGCCTGCAATTATTATCTGCCCTTTTGTGGGAGGCTCAAGACCGGCCATCATATTGAGCAGTGTGGATTTGCCGGAGCCGGAGGTGCCGACTATACAGCAAAATTCGCCTTTTTCGATAGTAAAATCCACTCCGTTTAAGGCACGTACTTTATTTGTTCCAATCATGTAGATTTTATAGAGGTCTTTGACCTCAATTGCATGCTCCGACATAAAACACCCGTCTACATAACAAAATATTATGTATATTATAACACAGACATGATAATTGTAAAGCAAAAAAGGAGGGATACCCCTCCTTAATGATCATGCCATCAGATCCACGCACACCACTTCCCCCGGGTTAAATACACGGACAGGAATGGTATGGGTTCCGAGCCCCCTGCTTACTATCTGGTCATGACCGCCGGTATGATAATGACCTCCCGTATATTTGGGATAAAGCTCAAGCCTCGGTGATATGACCCCGCAGCTGCCGGGAAACTGCATGATCCCGCCATGATAATGACCGCTTAAAGTAAGATCCGCTCCCCATTTTGAATATACATCAATATATTCCGGATCATGGGCAATGAGTATCTCGTAATGATCATCATCCGGCTTACCGATAAAAGAATACATATCATCAAGAGTGAGGCTGCATTTCTGCTTTTTATGATAATTGGCAAGGCTCATGGACAGTCCGCTTATCCTTATTCCTTCTGCCTCCCTGAGTACGGACGAATTATCAAGTATGACAGCGCCGGCTTTTTTAAAACGCTCCAGCATTTCCTTATATCCGAAGCTGTAGCATCCCGGAGACCAGCTTACACGCTGTTCATGATTTCCCATGCCGTAATAAACCTTAAAATGCATTGAAAGAGAAGCTATAAGGCTTTCTGCCGTATCTACGGTAGCGGGGATATCATTCTTAATGAATTCTTTTGCAGACATCATATCCCCTGTCATCACTATAAAATCCGGATGAAGCTTCTTTACAGCCTTAACCAGTCTTTCATTGTCTTTGCCGAAGCTTACACCATGAAGATCGGAAAGCTGTACAAATCTTACGTTTTTTTTGATCCCGCCTGCCTTCAGCCTGTACCGGCGTATTTTAAAATTATTAATATCATGAAGTATGACTCCCGTAAAAAAACTGCAGGCAGCCGAAAATACAAAAGGAATTAACATATGGATCTCCGTTATCGATATAAAAATCCCGGAAGAAGAGCCCTCCGGGATTATGTGATCTGCTGATCAGTTATATTTACGCTTTCTGGCAGCCTCGGACTTCTTCTTGCGTCTTACGCTGGGCTTCTCATAATGCTCGCGCTTGCGGATCTCCTGCTGGATGCCTGCCTTTGCGCAGCTCCTCTTGAAGCGTCTGAGTGCGCTCTCAAGATCCTCGCCGGGCTTAACTTCAACCTTTGCCATATGACTGATTCAACCTCCCTCTCAGCCTTATAATCGTGCACTGACTGATTTTTTTTAATGCACGCGTATTATTATAAGAGAACGGGTACTGCCCCGTCAAGTAAAACTTTTAAATAATTACTGTATTTCCACGTAAGCCTCAAACAATTCCATGTCGAAATATATCACTATCTCGTTAGCACCGTACTTATCAAGAAGTTCTTTTGCATCCTTAGCCCCTGCAAATTCATAAAATGCTGCCATAAGATCGCTGTCGGAAGGATCTGTTTCGGACACATATATCCCTTCTTCCACAAGAGCCGGGATCTCGGAATACTCATCTTCCTCATCCATGGAGGCAGGATCAAGCATTGCAGCCGTAAAAGCGTTTTCTAATTCCTGCACATCCGAAGAAGAATAATCGGAATCAAAATCATAATCATAATCGTACGAAGAATATTCACTGTCATTATCCCTCTCGGCATATTCCTCTATCTTAGGGATTATGGCGGCTATAAAAAATACGGAAATAATAATAACAATGATCCCCAGGATAAGACCAATAAGCGAGGTGATAAAACCGGCCTTCCTCTTTCCGCTGGTATTTCCCTTCTTGCCGGCAACAATGGCAAGTATCAGGCCTATGATTGAAAACAGGAAACCGAAGAAGAATCCCATAACGCCTAAAACAAGGGACGCCGTAGCCATGCCGTCAGCAGGCTCTACTGCGGGAGCGCCGTTATTATACCCGTTCTGATATCCGTTATTCTGATATCCATTGTTCTGGTAGGCGTTGTTATGATAACCGTTGTTCTGGTAGGCGTTGTTCTGATATCCGTTGCTCTGGTAAGCGTTGTTCTGATATCCGTTGCTCTGGTAAGCATTGTTCTGATATCCGTTGCTCTGATAGCTGTTGTTGTAGGACGACTGGTATCCGTTAGCCGCAGTCTGATATCCGGTATTATTTGAAGTCTGGTAGGTATTATTTGTATTGTTTGTGTTGTTTGTATTGTTTGTGTTGTTTGTATTGTTCGTATTGTTCGTATTGTTCGTAGTGTTCGTATTGTTTCCGGTATTTCCGTAGGTATTGTTCGTATTCATATCAGTATTGCTTCCCGTATTCATATACGAGCTGTTATTAAACAGGTTCTGTCCGAACGCGTCATTATTACCGGATGAGTTCATATTATTTCCGAACAGATTTCCATTATCATTGTTCATTGAATTATTATCCATCTTTAATCCCCTTACTTTTCTCTATCTCTACGCCTCAAGCTGTGACTTAAGTATCTCCGGAGCCTTCTCTATAACTGCAGGGATACCCGAAGGATCCTTTCCGCCTGCCTGTGCCATATTGGGCCTTCCGCCACCACCACCGCCTACAAGAGCTGCTACACCTTTTATAAGATTTCCTGCATGCGCGCCCTTCTTTATGCATTCATCCGTCACCATGGATACGAGATTTACCTTACCATCCTTTGATGAGACAAGAAGTATAACTCCGTCTCCGAGCTTATCCTTTAACTTGTCTCCGAGATCCCTTAAGCCGTTCATATCCACATTATCAACGCTTGCAGCAAGGAACTTCACGCCGTTAATATCAAGGACCTTATCAAGAACACCTTCAAGCTGACCGGAAGCTGCCTTGTTCTTTAAGGATTCATTTTCACTCTTTAGAGCCTTAAGCTCAGCCTGAAGCTTCTTTATGTGCTCGGCAAGCTCGGAAGGAGTAGTCTTAAGTAAAGCCGCAGCCTCATCTGCCTGACTCTCAAGCTTCTCATAATACTTTCTTACATTATCGCCGCTTATCGCTTCGATACGTCTGACGCCGGCAGATACGCCGCTTTCGGATACAATCTTAAACTGGGATATCTGGCTCGTGTTCTTTACATGTGTACCTCCGCATAATTCAACGGACCAGTCGCCCATATTTACAACCCTTACCCTGTCACCGTATTTTTCACCAAAAAGCGCCATTGCGCCGGTCTTCTTGGCCTCTTCGATACTCATTTCCTTTGTGTCGACCAAAAGCGCTGCAGCTATCTTTTCGTTTACTATTTCTTCAACCTGCTTTAATTCTTCTGCAGTCATTGCTTTAAAGTGGCTGAAGTCAAACCTGGTCTTTTCCGGATCCTGATAGGAGCCCTTCTGTTCAACATGGCTTCCAAGCACTTCCCTTAAAGCTTTCTGCATAAGATGAGTCGCAGAGTGGTTTCTGCAGGTATCCATGCGGCCCTTTTCATTAACCTTAAGGACGGCTCTGTCACCTTTCTTTATCATTCCCTTTGTAACAACACCTACATGAGCTATCTTGGAGCCTGCAACATGAATCGTCTCAGTCACTTTAAATTCACCGTCGGAAGTGCTGATCACGCCGGTGTCGCCGACCTGTCCGCCCATCGTCCCGTAGAAAGGAGTCTTTCTCGTGATAACAGCTCCGTGCTCACCTTCCGACAAAGCTTCGGATACGGAATCCTCCTCATCTCCTTCAGGATGAAGCAGGCAGAGGGCTGCTATCTCTTCCGAAGCCTCAAGACTGTCATAACCCGTAAATTCAGTATTAAGTGCAGCATCAAGCTCCTCATAAACGGTTGAAGCAGCGCCCATATAATTTGTCTTTTTCCATGAGCCCTTTGCTTTTTCCTTGTGCTCCTTTGCCGCCTTTTCAAAGCCTTCCTCATCAAGGCTTATGCCCTTTTCCTCAAGTATCTCTTTTGTGAGATCCACAGGGAAACCAAAAGTATCAAAGAGCTTAAATCCGTCTTCTCCCGAAAGCACCTTTTTACCTGAAAGAGAATTGATCATACCGTCAAGTATCTCAAGACCCTGATTTATGGTCTTTTCAAACTTCTCTTCTTCCTCGCTTATAACATTCATTATGAATGATTTCTTTTCTTCAAGCTCGGGGTATCCGTCCTTTGAACCCTCGATGACTACATCGGCAAGCTTTGTAAGGAAAGCTCCGTCTATGCCTAAAAGCTTTCCGTGCCTGCAGGCGCGTCGTATTATCCTTCTTAATACGTAGCCGCGTCCCGTATTTGAAGGCATGATGCCGTCGGATATCATAAATGTAGCGGAACGTATATGGTCGGTGATCACCCTGATGGAAACGTCATCCCTATCCGAAGCATGATAGGTCTTTCCCGACATACCGCATACTGCATCGCGAAGGCTCTTTAAAGTATCCACGTCGAATATGGAATCAACATCCTGCACTGCAACGGCAAGTCTTTCGAGTCCCATTCCGGTATCAATATTTTTCTGGACAAGATCCGAATAATTACCGTGACCGTCATTGTCAAACTGTGAGAATACCACGTTCCAGACTTCCATATATCTGTCACAGTCACAGCCTACGGTGCACCCGGGCTTTCCGCATCCGTATTTTTCTCCCCTGTCATAATATATCTCGGTACAGGGACCGCAGGGACCGGAACCATGCTCCCAGAAATTATCTTCCTTACCGAATTTGAAGATACGGTCTGCCGGTATCTTCATATCTTCGTTCCATATCCTGTAAGCTTCATCATCATCCACATACACGGAAGGATAAAGCCTGTCGGGATCAAGGCCTACGGTCTCCGTAAGGAATTCCCACGCCCAGGGGATTGCTTCCTTCTTAAAATAATCACCGAAGGAAAAATTTCCTAACATCTCAAAAAAGGTGCCGTGACGCGCGGTCTTACCTACATTATCGATATCTCCGGTACGCACGCATTTCTGACATGTGGTCACTCTTTTTCTGGGAGGGATCTCCTGACCTGTAAAATAAGGCTTTAAGGGAGCCATTCCGGAATTGATGATCAAAAGAGAATTATCATTATGAGGAACAAGGGAGAAACTGTTCATCTTAAGATGCCCCTTCTCCTCAAAATATTCAAGAAACATCTTTCTTAATTGGTTAACACCATACTTTTCCATATAAACCTCCATAAAGAGTGATATCCGACTCTTGTCAAAAAATCCCTCAAAGCCTTAATTTACAAGAGTTTGAAGGATTCTTCCGAAAGTCTTTATTAAAAGCTGAAAGCGGGACTTGAACCCGCGACCCCTTCATTACGAGTGAAGTGCTCTACCGACTGAGCTATTTCAGCAACCCCCATATTATAACCGCGCATATAACAATTTACAAGGGGAAAATTTCATGCTCTCAAACTACTCATTTTTTATATGGACATCCAGCTGGTCAAAAGGGATCTCCACACCTTCGGCATCCAGGGCTTTCTTTATATTCTCCGTAAGCGCCCATTTAGCCGGGAAATAATCCTCATTTTTCACAAAGGCACGAAGTCCTATTGTAACTGCCGAACTGTCGAGGGATTCCACATAAACCTTTATGGGTATATTCTGAAGGATCAGCTCTTCTTTGGTTATTACCTTCTCTATCACGGCCTTTGCCTTATCTATATCGGCCCCGTAGCTTATCCCTACTGTCATGATTATCTGTCTCATGGGAGCCATATTTACATTAACAAGGGAGGTATTGGCCAAAGGCCCGTTTGGCAGGACTACGGTACGTCCGTCAAGGGTATGCAGCTTTGTATAAAAAAGCCCTATCTCTTTTACGGTTCCCTCATTGCCTTTATTATCCTCATGTATATAGTCACCAAGCTTAAAAGGTTTTAAAAGAAGGATGAGCACACCGCCCGTCACATTGGATAAGCTTCCCTGTATGGCAAGAGCAACCGTCACGCCGGCAGAACCAAGTAAAGCTATAAGGCTTGTGGTCTCTATTCCGAAATATGAAGCCAAACCGATCACAAGCACTGCATAAAGAATGATCTTTACAAGGGAATCGGCAAAGTGTCTGATGCTCAGATCGGCATTTGCCTTTTCCATTGCCTTTTTTAATACTTTTCTTATGAATTTGATCGCAAATGATGCCAGTATGAAGATTACAAGTGCGAAAAAGAATTTTATCGCAAAAACCGTAAACTTCGAGGGTATGGTCGCAAGATAAGCCTGGAAGGCATCTATATCCTCGCTTATCTGTGCCACGCTCTCTGCAGCCGCTACCGAAACCGACTGCGGGATATCAGCAAAAGAAACCGATGCCCCTGATACACTGTCTTCCGAAACGGCTGTTCCCTCCGAAAGTGTTTCCGCTGCATAAAGGAAGTGTTTTATCACGACTGTTTTCTCCCGTTTTTCTTCTTATATTCACTTCCGGCAGCTATAGCTTCCTCCGCCTCATATATCTTTCTTTCAAGCTCGGATCTTATATCGCTTCTTATTGCTTCCTTAGCTTTATCAAGTTCAATGCGCTTCTTTCTTGCTTCTTCCTTTTTCTTTATCTTAAGTGCTTTACGTTTTTCTATAAGCTCTTTTTCCTCTTTTGAATACGGAACATATGAAAATACAAGAACCGAAAGAGGCTTTAATCTGATGGCTAAGGATGCATCCCTGCCGCCGACTGCCTTGTCCCTTGCAAGGAAGAAACGTACTTCATTATCCTCGCCGCCGTAAGCTTCTGCGGCGGAATCAAATATCTCCTCATACTTGCCGTCTGCGGGCACAGCCGTTTCAAATTTTTTAAGCTCGCTTCCCGAAAAATTAAATACAAAGAAGAGCTCTTCTTTAGCGGAACGTCTCACAAAGGATAATACGTTATTTTCAACATCATTTTCGCTTATCCATTCAAAATCCGATGTGATGGAAAACACACTGTTATGCGCAAGCTTAAAGTTGTTTAAAGCCCTCATGTAATCGCGGAAAAGCTTCATATCTTCCGAAGGTGTGATGCTTATCCGGCGCATAGCCTCAAAAGATTCTTTATTACCGGCTTCTTCGCCCATAAATACAGACATGCTTCCGGTATGGAAAGCCATATACGCATATAAGAGCTTCAGATTCTCTTTCTTTTCCGCATCATTTCCGTGCATCCGGTTTATCATTCCGCCCTGAAGATTATCAAGGTGGCAGACGCTTACGGGACAGATATAATCTTCACAGAACTGATACAGCATGCTGTCCGTAAGCTCATTATGATGATATTTCCTGTCTATGGGATCATGTGAGAGATAATCAGCTATCGTATTTACCAGGGCTATATCTGATTTATGATCAAAGCCCAAAGACTCATCACCCGTACCGGTAACCGTGGAATATCCGCTGTTTTCTTCGGCTATCGTAAATACACCCTTAAAATTCTTATGTATCATTGCATTAACGGCTTTAAGGAAATCTATTGTCTGCAGATCTTCCACACCGCCATAGATATTGGGTGTCCATTCATCCGGTGCCTTATAATAATCCAGATATAGTGCAGCGCTCACGTCCTTGAATTCTATTCCGTCAAAGTGAAAACCATCAAGCAGATAAAAGAGTGCGGAACTTAAGAAACCTGTGATCCGGTCATCGGAAAGGTCGAAGACAAGCCTTCCGTTTTTCTTATCAAAGCCCCTTTTATGATCCGAATATTCATAAAGAGCTGTTCCGTCAAAGCCGGCCAGGCCGTAGGAAACATTTGAGAATTCCCTGAAATTCCACTGTGCGATAACTCCTATACCATTCTCATGAAGTATATTTACAAACCCCCTGTAATCATCGGGCGTGCCGAAACGCGAAGAAGGAGCAAAAAACTGTACCGTACCGTATCCGCATTCCTCATCCTTTTCATATTCCATAAAAGGCCTTAAGCTCACATGTGTATAGCCCATATTTTTTGCATATAAAGCGAGTGAAGCCGCAAGATCTTTTATGTCAAAGCCGTCATCCGAAATACAGGAAGGCAGGGATATCTCATAAATATTAAGCTTATCGCCGTTTCTTTTCTTTATCCACTCCGCATCCTTCCATGAAAAGGAGGAAAGATCAGCTATCACGCTCAAGCCGTCTGATGCCCCCGGAGAATACAAGGCAAAAGGATCGGCTTTCCTTATACGTGTACCGTCTTTCATTACCACTTCAAAACAGTATTCTTCTCCGGCTTCAATACCGGGTACGAAAAGCTCATAAATACCGGAGGGAAGCCTGTCCATAGGCATCTGCAATCCGTTAAAAGAAAAACTCCGGCAAAGAAGTGATACGCTTACGGCGCCGGGTGCATATACCCTGAATACGGAACCTCTTATGCCGCGGACTGTCTTTTTGTGCCCGCCCATATATTCATATGCTTTAAGATCCGAGCCCGAGATAAAGGCCTCTTCCTTTTCATCTTCAAGTATCCTGCCCTTTCCGTAGAGCTCGGGGATTATCTTTTCACTGTCTCCATATACAACCTGATATCTGTAATCCTTTGCATCGGACGTGGATATGAGTGCCGCAAAAAAGCCCGCTTCATCCGCAAGTTCCATCGGGATCTCATCTTTAACGAGCTTCCCCCTCGCAGCTTTTTTATCAAGCAGCTGAAGATTTACTTTCAAAGCCCCCGGAAAAAAGCACTGTACGAGCATCTGCCTTCCTATGGCATGAGCTCCAAGGATCTCCGATGGTCTGCTGCATTCACCGTAAGTAACCTCTTCTATGGCTGCCCAGTCCATAAGTCTGTATAATTTTTTATTCATATGTAAACTCCTGTAGTAATGTAATATTAAATCATCTTCTGTCATCCTGAGCGAAGCGAAGGATGACAGCCGGTATTGTATTTATATCAAATGTATGAACAGTCCGCTTCTTAATTTAGGTTCGAACCAAGTGGACTTGGGCGGCATCAGCCTTCCCGCATCTGCCACATCAAACAATTCGCCGATAGAAGTAGGATACATTGAAAAAGCCACACCACCGAAAAGATCAGCTCTCTTTTCAAGCTCCTTAAGCCCTCTGATACCGCCGGTAAATTCTATTCTCTTATCGGTCTTCGGATCGGATATACCAAGTATCTCATCCAGGACATATTTCTGAAGTAAAGAAACATCAAGGCCTTCCACGGGATCATCATTTTTATACTCATCCTTTATTGCAAGGCTATACCACTTTCCGTCAAGATACATTCCGAAACTGCCCTTTTTTCCGGGTTTTACGGCTCCGGCTGCCGGAGCGCTTACTTCAAACCTGTTCTTTATCTTCTCAATAAAACTTTCGGCTGTATTGCCGCCCAGATCATGAACAACCCTGTTGTAATCCATGATCATCAGTTCATTGTCAGGGAAAAGAACGGAAAGGAAATAATTAAACTCCTCATCTCCCGTAAATCCAGGATTTTCCTCTCTTCTCTTTAAGCCTACCTTTACGGCGGAAGCGCAACGGTGATGCCCGTCAGCGATGTAAATTGAATTTATCGATGCAAAACGTTCCTTAATGGTATTGATATCATTTTCATCATCGACAATAAACACCCTGTGCCTTATGCCATCATCGGAAGTGATATCATAAAGTGCGCTGCCCTGCTTTATGCGGTTTACAACCGCACTTATACTTTCATCTTCCCTGTAAGCCAGGAATATGGGACCGGTCTGTGCCGAGCAGGTATCCACGTGCCTTATCCTGTCTACTTCCTTATCGGCTCTTGTATTCTCATGCTTTTTTATCACGGCATTTTCATAATCATCTATTGATGCACATGCAGTGATGCCTGTCTGTGTCCGCCCGTCCATGGTGAGCTCATAAATATAATAACAGGGCTTTTCTTCCGTGATAAAATCACCTTTTGCAATACGTTCCTTAAGTAGTGATGCGGCTCTTTCATATACTTCATCGGCATAGGTATCCACATCATCTGGAAAAGAAGTCTCCGCCCTGTCTATCGCAAGAAAGGAATCCGGATTTGCTTTAACCACTTCCTTAGCTTCTTCTCTTGAATAAACGTCATAAGGAAGGGCTGCTATCTTCCCTTCCATACCGCTTGCCGGTCTTACTGCTTTAAAAGGTCTTATTACTGCCATAATCTTTCGCTCCTGATCTTATTTTTCTGCATTGCCGTACCAGTACCGGCGCACCGGTCTGGGGGCAATGGTATAGTAAACCGTATTCATTCCGCAATATGCTCCTGTGCCGATCACGGATATGGGATAGATTCCATGATTAACACGGCGTAATGAAGCATCAAATATGACGGTGTAATCAGTACCGTATTTAAGCTCCTCACCGTTCATATATACTTTTATCTCTCCGTTTTGAACGGCGGGAACTATATTATCCCCGCTGTATATGAATTCCGGAGCAGAACTTCCTCCCTCACCGTCTCCGTCAAATTCAACCTTAGCCGATAAAAGATTCTTTTCGCCTATCGTATATTCATCTTCAAAGCTTAAACCTTCAAAAGCCCTGATTCCGTCAGCCTTTATTTTTATCACCGTTCCGTTTGGAAGGGCAGCATTTTCGGATATGATACTGCCGTCAGCAAGAGTATATTTTACATTTCTGTAATCAACACCGTGAGTAAGAAGCTTTCCGCTTCTTAAATCGTATACTGCCAGTGCAGCCTTCCAGTCGCCTTTTTTACTGCTGTAGGTTTCCGGCACGGCAGTCATGAGCACGGTACCGTTTTCGGTCCTTTTAAGGATATCAAACTGGAGCTTTAAGCTGCCCATATAATTTCCTATGGCCTTAACGGTAACAACCGCATTTCCGCATCTTTTATTGTTTTTAAATTTAAGCCTGTAATCCCTGCCTTCGACAAGTACTTTCCCGCTGTCAATAAGCTTTACCGTAACATTCGGCCTCACTCCGCCCTTCTTGAATATGTACTGCTCCGTCCCTGATGTGAATCCGGCTGTTGCGGTAAATTCGATATTAACAGGTATTATCTTAAAGGGCAGCTTTTTTTCGCCGCTGCATTTGCCCTTTCCGGTGATAACAACAAAAGCCGTTCCGGTCTTAAGATTGTTCTCATAAGAGATCTCATAATCCTTTCCTTCGGTAAGCAGCTCGTCACCGATATAAAGATCCGTAACCGCAGGTCTTACCCTGCGGCCGGAATAATGAACCTGGAAATATTCCGTATATGCCACTTTATCGAGATGGATCCTTGTATTATCAACATTAAAGATCTTATATTTTTTATTTCCGTTTATTGTGAATTTTTTTCTCACGGTACCGGCATAATCACCGATCCCGTGTATCACGGCCACACCCATTCCTACGGAATCATTATTTTCATAAGTGACTGCATAATCCACGTCTTTTGTCAGACGTTTCCTGTTGCAGAAGACGCGCAGCTCATTATCATTAAGCACCACACCCCCGTATTTTAATACTTCCGCCTCGTCATAATCCGTTTCTTCAACAACTATACGTGCCTTTTTTATTGATATTATATCCGGGTAAATGGTCACGTTTATACTTATGCTGTTCTTAAAATTACCCATACCTTCTATCTTCACCGCCTCACCGGCCTTGGACGTGGATGCCATCATGCCATGCTCGCTGTCTACGGTAAAATCAACATTCCTCTTTAATGTCTTTCCGTTGTATACGATAAGAGGCCTTAAATATTTAAGATCTCTGTTGTGCTGGAGCACAAGATCATAGGCTTCAGTAAATTTCATATCTACAGGTTCTATGGTAAACGGTATATACTGGGTTCCGGAAAAATCCCCCTTCATGCGAAGGATGATGGCAGGCGGGAACTCCGCGGTCTTTTTTCTTGCATTTGTATTGCGGGTATAAGTAATCTTATAATCTACTTTTTCGGTCAGTCTCTCGTCCCTGTTATAGACCCTTACGGCAGGCTTTATCTTCTTTCCCGTATAAAGGTAGGATTCCTCAAGTCCTGCGACCCAGAGCCCGTCGGGAACCTTTCCATCCGCATAAAGCGCTATATCTCTTTTGGTAAGCGCATCAGAAAGATCCTCCGATTCATAATCATATTCCGAAGGTTTTTCTTCCTCTTCATCTTTTTTCTCTGTTTCTCTTACCGTAACATTGCAGGATATGGAAAACCCATAAATGGAAAATGTGATCTTAGACTCACCGGCTGATACCGGACATACATAAACACTCATCTCGTCCGATGAGTTTTCCGAAAGCGTTACAACAGCTTCGTTGGAATTATTCCATACGGGAGCTTCTTTAGATGGCTGTTCCGGTAAATAGGATGCTGTAAGAAGGAACGGATCATCATCTTCCGCAAGATTTAAAGACACTGTATTTAAGCTTAAGCTTATATCTGTTGAGATCCACTGGGCGTAAAGGATCATGCTTTTGCCTGACGGTGCAAGATTTCTGACCTTAGCCTCATCGCCGTACATAACGCCGCTGCCGTCTTTTTCCGTATTCCAGCCATAGAAGGCATACCCCTTCCTTCCCATGGTATTTTTCTTTAAGGCAACAGTCATGCCTGTCTTTATGCTCTGCGGCAGCATCGGCGATCCGGTGATCTGCGTTGTGCAGTTACGGTTGAATATTACGGTATAATACTGATTTACATAATTTGAAGTGGCATCGGCTGATGCGTCCACGCTAAATGATTCAGATATGACGGTTGTATCATCATAAAATGATATCTGTCCCGCATAAACAGACATATCCGAAAAAAGAAGGATAAACGTAAGCAGATAAACAAAATATTTTTTCAGACTATTCATATCCATACCCCGTAATTTTACCACGAAATGACACATATTGTAATATATATCGGCAATCAGACAAAAAAAAGGAACCCTGAGGCTCCTTTTTATCATTGTTCCTTTTTTATAAATTTTCCATTATTTTATAACTCTTACCTTTATGACATCATCGATTGCAGAAAGCTTCTTTACGATATCATCTGTGGAAGCCGAATCCGCATCTATCATGGTATAGGCATAATCACCCTTTGATTTGTTTACCATGTTGGAGATATTTATGCCCAGATCTCCGAAGATAGCGGTAAATTTGGTGATCATATTTGCAAGATTCTTATGGCAGATGGTTATTCTGGCAGCAGTCTGGCATACGCCGGAATCCACATTGGGATAATTCACGGAATTGATGATATTGCCGTTCTCAAGGAAGTTCTTCACTTCATCTACCGCCATAACCGCGCAGTTATCCTCTGCCTCGGCTGTCGAAGCACCAAGGTGGGGCAGCAGTATCACGCCTTCTTTTCCCGCAGTTGTGGGATTAGCAAAATCAGAAACATACTTTCTGATCTTTCCGGACTGTATTCCTTCAAGGACAGCTTCTTCATCCGCAAGCAGATCCCTTGCGAAGTTTAATATTATTACGCCTTCCTTCATCTGTGCGATGGCATCCCTGTTGATCATGCCCTTTGTGGAATCAAGTAAAGGTACATGTATGGTGATGAAATCGCAGATCTTATAGATATCATTTACATCAGTTACATGATGAACTCCGGAGCTTAAATTCCAGGCAGCTTTTACGGAGAGATAAGGATCGTAGCCGTATACTTCCATTCCGAGAGCTATGGCTGCATTTGCAACCTTTACGCCTATTGCTCCAAGACCTATGATACCAAGCTTCTTTCCTGCAATCTCGGTACCGGCAAATTTCTTCTTCTCCTTCTCTGCGGCCTTTGCCACATTCTCATCATCCGCATCGGATCTTACCCACTCAATGCCGCCGATAATATCACGGGAAGAGATGAGCATGCCTGCGATAACAAGCTCCTTAACCGCATTTGCATTTGCGCCGGGGGTATTGAATACAACAATTCCCTTTTCCGCACACTTATCAAGAGGGATATTATTTACACCGGCACCCGCTCTGGCAACTGCCAAAAGCTTTTCGGAAAGCTCCATATCGTGCATTACAGCGCTTCTTACAAGGATAGCATCCGCATCGTCTGCATTCTCTGTTTTCTCATAATCTGCAGTAAAATTATCAAGTCCGATCGCAGCTATCGGATTGAGGCAATGATATTTATAAGCCATCTCTGTTTATCTCCTTATTTATTTTCCATTTCGAACTTCTTCATGAATTCCACGAGAGCCTTTACGCCTTCTATGGGCATTGCATTGTAGATAGATGCTCTCATGCCGCCCACGCTCCTGTGGCCTTTAAGGTTTTCAAAGCCTGCAGCCTTTGATTCCGCAATGAATTTTGCATTGAGCTCTTCGGAATCGGTAACAAAAGGAACGTTCATTAAGGATCTGTCTTCTCTTCTTACGGTTCCCTTGAACATGGAGGACTCATCAAGATAGTCATAAAGGATCTTTGCCTTCTCCTCGTTGTGAGCCTTCATTGCTTCAAGTCCGCCCATCTTCTGTATCCACTTAAATACCTTGCCGCAGATATAGATACCGTAGCAGGGAGGCGTATTGTAAAGGGAATCTGCATCAACCTGTGTCTTATACTTCATGATAGTGGGAGTTCCGGGAAGAACATCATCAGTCACAAGATCCTCTCTTATAACAACGATAACAACGCCTGCAGGTCCGATATTCTTCTGAACGCCGCCGTATACAAGGCCGTATTTTGTCACATCCATGGGCTCAGATAAGAAACAGGAGGAAACATCGGAAACAAGTGTCTTACCCTTTGTATTGGGAAGAGTCTTGAACTTTGTTCCGTATATCGTATTGTTCTCGCAGATATATACATAATCCGCATCGGGTGATATGGGAAGATCAGAGCAGTCGGGGATATATGAGAACATCTTATCCTCAGAGGATGCGATCTTATTTGCTGTTCCGTAAAGCTTTGCCTCGTTCCACGCCTTCTTTGCCCACTGGCCGGTAACGATATAATCGGCAACCTTATTCTTCATAAGGTTCATGGGGATCTGCGCAAACTGAAGATGTGCACCGCCCTGTAAAAAGAGGACCTTATAATTATCGGGAACTCCGAGCAGTGAACGGAAATCCGCCTCTGCCTCTTTAATGATCTGATCATAAACCTTGGAACGATGGCTCATCTCCATAACGGACATGCCGCATCCGCGGTAATCCATCATATCTTCTTTGGCTGTCTCAAGCACTTCTTCCGGAAGCACCGCCGGACCGGCAGAAAAATTAAAAACACGAGTCATATTTCTATCCTCCACTGCACTATTATATACTCATTTTCAAATTATTTTCATGAAACTGTTTTCATTTTGCCCGAAAGCACATGAATGAGTATTTTTTCATAATAAGTGCCATTTCGGCTGTTCACGGCATAGATCAGGACATAATTTCCCGGATCTCCGCCCGAAAACTGCGGCGGCAGTGAAAGACAGTCTCCAATCTCATCGATATTTTCAACGTATTCCGCAGGATCGACCGTTTCTCCCGGCATGATATTGATCTCATGCGTTTTCAGTTTCAGAACCGGATTATGATAAAGCT
>JAFYBJ010000011.1 GCA_017540265.1 Lachnospiraceae bacterium | reverse complement strand
TCCTTCACGCCCTTTCCTTTCAACGTAATCCCTTTCTTCATTGTACATCTCCGGCCTTGAGGCAAGAGAAGATGCGGCACCGGGATATTTTTTTAAGAGGATGGGATAAAGCTTTGCCATCTTATCCGGTCCCTTCCTGTAATTTATATCTCTGGTAAGTATCACCACATTCTTCTCATACCCCAGTCCTTCAAAAAACTTAAGGGGTATCGAATCTGCCGAACCGCCGTCGCAGTAATATCCGTCCTTTATCTTTACCATCCTTGATACCAGGGGTATGCTCGCAGATGCCCTTATCCACTGCATTTCCTCTCCTCTGGCTGTCATCAAACGCTTATATACAGGCTCTCCCGTCATGGCATTTGTTGCCACACAGTAAAATTCCATGGGATTCTTTGCAAAGGTATTAAAATCCATGGGATCGAGTTTTTCGGGAAGAGTTCCGTAGCACCATTTCGTTTCAAACATATCTCCTGTAAGTATAAGAGATACGAAAGAACCATATCTGGGATCCTTGCAATACTTAAGATTGTAGCGTATGGCGCGTCCAGGCTGTTTTGATTTTATATTGCATCCGAAGGTAGCTCCGGCAGATACGCCTACAGCACCGTCAAAATCCACACCCTCTTCCATAAAAACATCTATTATGCCTGCGGTGAACAATCCACGCATGCCGCCGCCTTCCATTACAAGTCCTTTTTTCATATTATCGTTTTAAGTCTCCTTCTACTCCGCAGGTATATCATCCTGCTCGAGTCTTATCTTTTTTTCAAGCATATACTGCATAACAGAAGCAAACACGGCATACTCGGGATCATCTGATAATTCCCTGATATGATCCGTCTCCCTTCCTTCTTCCAGCTCTGTTACATATTTTTCATTAGCCTGCAGCGCCCTTACTCCCATATCACTCGGAATAAGCGTAGGGAACAAAGCCTTAAGTTTCATAAAAGATCTGAAGCCCCCGGCATCTATATCACCCCTGAAGCTTACCTCTATCGATCCGTCTCTTGCGCATTCCTCGGCTATGGCTGCAAACCAGTTGTTCTTTGCAGGGCTCACAAAACCGCCATGATACAATACCAGTTCGTCCGACTTTCTCCTGTGCGCAACATATCCGGCATATACTGCCTTGTTCTGTATGAATATGATCTTTTTAACATTCCTGAAGGTTACGGAATCAACTCTCTCCGCCATTGATGCATTCATGCATGCTCCGTATACAAAAGAGGAAAAATCTGCCGTCCTTCCTTCATCAAGTACCACGGATATCTCTCCCGTAAACTCAAATATCTCCGGAAAGCGCACTATGCCTTTTTCCGCAAGAAGCTGGTCACCTTCCTCTGCCGTAAGGGCAATACCGCCTTTCTTTTCGGCGCCGCCCTCCTCATATTCCTTCTTTATGGTGTAAAGAATTGATATTATCTTTGAACGCAGCTTATCTTCAAAGTATCTGCTGTCCTTAAAAAGCCTGGCGGAAAGCACCCGTTCCATCTGCTCACTCTTGTTCTCTTCGTTTGAATCAAGAAAAAGAAGAAAACGCAGCGTCGCTGCATTGGCTTTCATATCTTCGGAAAAATATCTTGTAAAATCCTTTTTTTCCTCAATGAGATCCCTCTGATCCTTCAGGAACTTTATATAAAGACTGTCCGGCATCATGGCTGCCACAGCCTGATTGATAAGCTTAAGAAAATCAGTGATCTTGTCGATCTTCGGCCTTCTTCCCGCTGCTTTATATGCCTTTCTTATGGCATCATCATCTATTATGAGCCAGATGCGGTCTATCTCGTTTTCATCATCCCTGTCATAGGAAAAATCAGCTATGCCTCTTTCCTTCAGTTTCTTAACATCGGAAACAAAGCAGGCCTTCTTTTCCTCTTCTTCAAGTTCATCCTCTATTTCCTGGAGCTGATCCGCACGGACAGCAACCTTCCTGCTGCTGCTTCCTTCCCTGTAAGCCTTGCTGTGCTCGTAGCGGACTAAAAGCTCGGATGCCACGTAACGTTCATAATCTCCGTAGTCATCTGCGCCTTCCTCTTCTTTTTCATCCTCCACTTCAAGATCCGGAACAGCTTTAAAAAGCTCCTCATCCTCTGTTTTTTTATTCTCTCCGGACAGCTCTGTCTCAATATCTTCCGGAGAGGCATCCATTGCGGAAAGCTCTTCTATCTTCTTAGCGGTAAGAACAACCGGTTTTTTTCCGTCTTTAAAAAGCATCAGTCAACCAGTACCGGATCGTCATCCACTACCCAGGGAAGTCCCCATTCGTTAAGGGCCTCCATGTACGGATCAGGATCAAATTCATCTGTGGTAAATACGCCGGGCTTCTGCCATTTTCCCGTAACAACCATCATTGCGCCTATCATCGCGGGAACACCCGTGGTATAGCTTATTGCCTGGCTGCCCACTTCCTTATAGCACTCCTCATGGTCACAGACATTGTAAATGAAAAGCTTCTTTTCTTTTCCGTCTTTTTTGCCGGTAAAGATGCAGCCGATATTTGTCTTGCCCTTTGTACGGGGACCGAGGGTTGCAGGATCGGGAAGCAGAGCCTTTAAGAACTGTATGGGAACAATATCCTTACCCTCAAAATTAATGGGTGTCGTGGAAAGCATGCCCACATCTTCAAGACAGCGCATATGATCAAGATAGCTCTGTCCGAAGGTCATGAAGAATCTTATACGCTTAACCTCCGGCATATTTCTTCCAAGCGCCTCAATCTCCTCATGATGAAGCAGATACATATCCTTCATTCCCACCTCGGGGAAATCATATTCCCTCTTTATGCTCATGGCAGGAACTTCCACCCACATGCCGTTTTCCATGTAGGAACCGGGTGCAGAAACCTCGCGGAGATTTATCTCGGGATTAAAATTGGTCGCAAAAGCGTAACCGTGATCGCCGCCGTTGCAATCCAGAATATCTATCGTATCTATGGTGTCGAAATAATGTTTCTTTGCATATGCACAGAATACGCTGGTCACGCCGGGATCAAAGCCGGTTCCGAGAAGCGCGGTAAGCCCTGCCTTTTTAAATTTCTCCTCGTAAGCCCACTGCCAGCTGTAATCAAAATAAGCCGAGAAACCAAGCTTTTTGCAGCGCTCTTCATATATCTTTCTCCACTCGGGATCATCTGTATCCTCAGGCTCATAATTTGCCGTATCAATATAATGAACCCCCGCTTCAAGACAGGCGTCCATTATCGCAAGATCCTGATAAGGAAGCGCCACATTGAGCACGGCATCAGGCTTGTAATCATTTATAAGCTTTACAAGGGCAGGCACATCCTCAGCATCCACCTGCGCCGTAGTTATCACTGTCTTTGTGTGCGGACGCCATTTCTCCGCCGCTGCCTCACATTTTGAAACCGTACGGCTTGCTATGCATATTTCCTTAAAAACCGCAGAATTCTGGCAGCACTTGGCTATCGCCACACTTGCAACGCCGCCGCAGCCGATTATAAGAAGTCTTGCCATAATACACCTCCTGTATTCAGATGATGATCTTATAAAAATAACTCCTGTATTCTAACATAAAAGCGTTAAGTATTAAATATCACGGGGACGCCATTGTTAACCAACTTCAGATATATGGTTGACAATCCATTTTTCCCGTGATATCTTATATCCGGTATTCCGATCCGCTCAGGAATATCCTTTAGAACAATTAATAAAAACAGAATCGAGGTCAAACCATGGAAACAACCGCAGCAGCAAAAAAAACACCTGTATTTAAGACACTGGATATCGTCTATATCGGCATGGCCGTGGCCCTTATGGCCATATGCTCCTGGATAAGCATACCTGCCACTGTCTCATTCACGCTTCAGACCTTTGCTGTATTTGTAAGCGTATCACTGCTTGGCGGAATGAGAGGAACCATAGCGGTTCTTGTATATATGCTCATGGGCGCCGCAGGCCTTCCCGTTTTTTCAGGTTTTAAGGGCGGCGCTGCTGCACTCTTTGGTCCCACCGGAGGGTACATACTGGGCTTTCTCGGAAGCGCCCTGGTAATGTGGCTTTTTGAAAAGCTCGCCGGAAAGAAACTTATCATATCCGCCATTTCCATGATTGCCGGACTTATAGTCTGCTATCTCCTCGGAACACTCTGGTTTGTACAGGTCTATACAGCGGCTGACGGCAGTAAGTCTACTTTTATCGGAGCACTTTCAATGTGCGTATTTCCTTTTATAATCCCGGACCTTATTAAGATCTCTGTCGCGCTGTTCATAGGGAAGAACAAAACACTCAGAAATCTCATCAGGTAAATCAGGTAAATCCGTTACATCTTCGTCCACTTACGGCCATCTTCATCATAGTATGAATCATTACCATCCGTAAGACTGCTGTCCACATTTATGGGCTGACCGAGGGGTTCAAGAGCCCCTCCGCAGTGCGGGCAGGACAGATGGAGGCCATGTATATATAAGCCTCCGCAGTATCTGCAGGTATCTTCCACATACTGAACCCCGTTTTCAAGCTTAACGGAATTGGCTGCCCTTTCTGTATTCTTTTTCGTCGAATTTATAACCAAAACAGGCGAGCCCAGCATGGCAAGGGCATGAAGCAGAAGGAAAAGCGGCGTAAAGATCTGCATCATCGGATCACTTTCTTTCTCCATCACCACAGACGTAAAACCGTCAAATACAGCTGTAAAAACATCGGCAAAATGTTCATCATCCTTTAAAAGCGCATCCTGAAGGGACTTTGTGAAGTTATCCGTTTTTGATGCAGTCAGTATGCTGTCCGTATCATCTCCCTGCATACCTTCCCAGTACCAGTCTTTCCATGCACCCTCTTCTGCATTTCCATCCTCTGAATAAACTATCAGCCAGTGCTTCTCATCATCAAAATTCTGCAAATACAGTTCGTATGAGTAATTTTCAAGATTTGTATAATTAGCATTCCACAGGCTGTTATCCACTAATACAAGCGCCGGTGTGATACCCGTGATATCCTGGAAATTCTTAAAGCTTGTTTCTATCCGTTCTTTATCTTTATCATCGATAAGCCCAAGCCTGTCCTCTATGACTATATCCTGCTTTGCGTAATCCATATCCAGCTTTTCAGGTTTTCCAAAAACATCTTTAAAAACCGATATGAACGCAATGGTATAAATTGGTATGAGAAATGCATACCATACTATGAAAAAGAAGACCATCCCTTTTTTCTGAGATATCTTATCAGCTTCTGTATACTCTGCATCCCTGTAATAGTAATCTATACGGCCCTTATGATAATAAGCATATCTCGTAGCTCCGTTAAAATATGATCTGGACACTCTGTGTCCGCTGCCCGATCCGCCGGAACCTCCTCCGCTGTGGCCCCCGCCTCCGTGTGATCCTCCTCCGCTTGAATGTGGCATAGCTGTCCCCTCCTGTTATTTAAAAAAATTAGATATGATAACCGCCGCAAACATGAGCGCGCAGCCCGCGAGCTCTCGTAAAGTGAGTCCTTCTCCCAAAACCACCCAGCCCGAAAGGGCTGAAAAAACAGATTCTGTACACATTATAAGCGATGCGACCGCGGGTTTCACGTGTTTTTGTCCGACTATCTGAAAAGTATATGCCAGACCGCTTGAAAAAATCCCCGCATACAGCATGGCCGGGAAAGCTGCTTTTATATCCTCAGCCGCAGGTTTTTCAAATACTAACATAAGCACTGTCGCAAATACCGCAAGAAAAAAGAACTGCATGCAGGACAGCATCACCCCGTTTATTTTTTTTACAAAGTGATCGCAAACCATTATATGAAGTGTAAAGAACAACGCACTGATCAGGACCAGACCATCCCCCAGTGAAAGGTAAAGTCCCTCCTTCATGCAGAGCAGATACATTCCCACCACGCTCACCGCCACGCAAAACCATACTCCCGCAGAAGGACGCTTTCCCAGAAAAACAGAAAGCACCGGCACCAGTACCACATACATGGATGTGATAAATCCGGCCTTTGCCGTGGTAGTATAAGCAACTCCAAACTGCTGGAAAGCCGACGCAAATGCTACCGCTATCCCGCAGCAGAGCCCTGCTATAAGCACTTCTTTTCTAAAAAAAAAGAGTCCCGATGATCGTTCCTTATCCATAACAATATTAAGGGGAAAAAGAAAAACTATCGCTATCAGACTCCTTCCCGCAAGGAAAGTAAAGGCACCCACATGATCCGACCCTATGCTCTGGGCGACAAAGGTGGAGCCCCATAAAAAAGCCGCTGCAAGGAGCAGCAGCGGATACAAATGCTCTTTGATCGTTCTCTTCAATGAATTACGCTCCTTCTCTGTCTTGCCGCCTCATACATAAGCACCGCAGCGCTTACCGCGGCATTTAAGGATTCCGTTTTTCCTTTCATAGGTATGGATACAGTCTTTCCTCCAAAAGACTTTACCGCTTCTATGGTGGAAGCCTTAAGTCCGTTTCCCTCGTTCCCGATAAGGAAGGCTGAGGCTTTCGAATAATCATTATCCGTATATATGCCGTCCACAGCCGGAGCTGCCGCATAAACAGTGATATCTTCGTTCTTCAATCGTTCAAGCCATGCAGGAACATCTTCCACCGTCTTTATAAAAGGCAGCCTGAAAAGCGCACCCATGGCTGCTCTCACAACCTTCGGAGAATATACATCCACACATTCACCCATAAGGATGATACCTGCGGCGCCGGCTGCTTCCGCTGTTCTGAACATGGTCCCCATATTTCCCGGGTCCTGGATATCTTCAAGCATAAGGATAAGAGGCTTTTTTGCTGTCATATCCGCAAGCAGATATTCCCTCATCTTTACTACCGCTAAAACGCCCTGCGGCGTTTCCGTATCGCATATTTTTCTAAACAGCTCATCCGATACGGTTTCTTTTTTTATATCAAAGGGAAGCTCTTCCTTAAAACTTTCCGCAACATAAAGCTCCTTTATATCCGCCTCCGGTATTTCCTTTATGAGCCTTATCCCTTCAGCGGTAAAAAGGCCCTCCCTGCGGCGGACCTTTCCCTTCTCCATAAGGAGCTTTATATGCTTTATCTTTTCGTTTGAAGCAGAATTGATCATCAGAGTATCTTCGACATCTCGTATTCGTAATCAGGTATTGTCTTTTGCATGGCAAGAGCTTCGTCTATATCAAAGTCAACGAATTCGCCGTTCTTCTGTGCCACAACCCTGTTTGTCTTTCCTTCAGACAAAAGGTCCGCAGCCATTGATCCCATTATGGACGCATAATATCTGTCCTTACAGGTAGGAGAACCTCCGCGCTGCATATATCCCAGTATAGTCGCCCTGGTCTCTACTCCCGTAGCTGCCTCTATACGTCGCGCCATCGAAGTGGAATGACCTATGCCTTCGGCATTTATGATAATGTGATGTTTCTTTCCCGCTTTTCTGTTCACTATTATGTGATTGATCAGAGTCTGCTCATTGTAATCATATTTTTCCGGTAAGAGTATATCCTCTGCGCCGTTTGCCACACCGCACCATAATGCTATGAATCCGGCGTTTCTTCCCATAACCTCGATTATCGAGCAGCGCTCGTGGGATGAGGAAGTATCACGCACCTTATCTATAGCCTCCATAGCGGTATTTATGGCGGTATCAAAGCCTATGGTATAATCCGTGCAGGCAATATCAAGATCGATGGTGCCGGGAAGACCTATCGTATTAATGCCCTCATGCGAAAGCTTCTGTGCTCCCCTGTAGGAACCGTCCCCGCCTATCACAACTATTCCGTCTATGCCGTGCTTTCTGCAAACTTCTGCCGCCTTCTTTACACCCTCATCGGTTTTAAATTCTTCACAGCGCGCTGTACCCAGTATGGTTCCGCCAAGGCCTATTATCTCCGAAACGGAATGCCTGTTCATATCAATGATCTCTTCGTTGATAAGTCCCTGATATCCCTTCTTTATACCTTTTACAGACATGCCGTCAGCGATAGCCTTTCTTACCACAGCTCTTATCGCTGCATTCATTCCCGGTGAATCTCCGCCGCTGGTGAGCACTCCTATTGTCTTTACCGTTTTTTCAGCCATCATGATCCTCCTTAATATCTTCTCCTCCGGCCTGCAAACACACCGGAAGTTCTGAATGTCACTTTTACATTTTCCTTACCTATACGCCCTGCGAGTTTCTCCGTAAGGGAACTGTCCGCCCTTACTTTTATATCATCTTCGAGCGTAATTGCAAGCTTTTTATCTTTAAGATATACTTTCACGCTGTCATTTCCCGCAGCCTTAACAAGCAATCCCGCCAGTTCTTCCTTTTTTTCAGAAAAGGCTTCACCATCTTCAAACTGCAGCCAGAGAATGCGCGGGATAAGCTCCATCTCTGCGATCTCATCCACTATGATCTTGGCATCCTTATCTTCTTCGCAGCTGGTCCTGCCCTTTATCACAAGCTTCCTGTCTTCCGAAATGAGCGCTCTGTATCTTTCATACACCCGGGGGAATATTATCATCTCTGCCTGGCCGCTTAAATCTTCAAGCGTCATAAAGGCCATGGCATCACCTTTCTTGGTATATTTTACCTTAACAGAGCTTACAACACCGCCAAGCACCGCTTCTTTTCCGTCTTCTACTCCGACAATGGAAAGTCCTGTCTCCTCATCTTCTTTAAGGATGAGATCCGCAGTATTATTCGTTATCAGATCTTTCCAGAGACCGGTGAAATCCTCAAGGGGATGACCACTTAAATATATGCCCAGAACCTCCTTTTCCATCAAAAGAAGTTCTTCCTTCCTGTACTCGCCTATATCCTTCGGAACAGGTATCTCCAGTTTCTTTTTTTCCTCTTCATCAACCAGATCAAACAGACTCATCTGCCCCGAAAGGCTCTTCTTTCTTTCGGCAGCCGCCTTAGAAAGCATTTCCGGCAGCATGAACATCATCTCGCGGCGTTTGAGCCCGGTCTTATCCAGAGCTCCCGCCTTTATGAGATTTTCTAGGGCATCACGGTTTAAGCCAAACTCCGCTGTCCTTTCCACAAAATCCGCAAAGCTCTTATACGGGCCGTGAGCTTCCCTCTCTTCGACTATCTCTTCAGCCACCCCGTATCCTATACCCTTTACCGCCGTTAAAGCATAACATATGGAGCCGTCTTCCACAGTAAAATATGCACCTCCCGCATTTACATCGGGGGGAAGCAGCTTTATCCCTGCCTGCTTAAGGTATATAAGATAACCGGAAAGCTTTACCGGTGCACCCATAACCGAAGTCATCATCGCAGCCATGAATTCCGCGGGATAATAAAGCTTAAGCCAGGCAGTTTCATAACCCACAACAGCATAGCAGGCTGCATGAGATTTATTAAAGGCGTATTTTGCAAAGTCTATCATCTTGTCATAGATGTGACCTGCCGCTTCTTCACTTATTCCATTCTTTAAACAGCCGCTTACAGACGCCGGCCACTCACTTTCCGGCTTACCGGAAAGCTTTGCTTCCTCTATTTCCGAATCATTGCCGTAAATGAATATCTGTCTTTCGTGCTCCATGACATACTGTTTCTTCTTACTCATGGCACGTCTTACATTATCGGAACGGCCCATTGAAAAACCGGCAAGATCACGTACGATCTGCATCACCTGTTCCTGATATACTATGCAGCCGTAAGTAGCTTTAAGTATGGGCTCAAGTTCCGGAGTCTCATAAACTATCGATGAAGGGTCATTCTTGCCTTTAAGATATTCGGGTATGAAATCCATGGGACCCGGGCGGTAAAGAGAAATACCTGCTATTACATCCTCAAGGCTTTCAGGCTTTAAGGTCTTCATGAAAGATGTCATTCCTGCGGATTCAAGCTGGAATATACCTGTGCAGTCTCCCGTGGAAATGGAATCAAAGACCTTTTTATCATCCATATCGATGGAGCCTATATCGATATGCCTGCCTGTGGTTCTTTCAATATTATCCAGGGCATCCTTTATCACGGTAAGTGTCCTTAAACCTAAGAAGTCCATTTTAAGCAGGCCCAAAGGCTCAAGCGTTGTCATTGTAAATTCTGCGGTCACGGCATTATCGCCGCCTATACATAAGGGAACCATCTCATAGGCAGGTCTGGGACATATCACCACGCCTGCGGCATGCATTCCCGTCTGCCTTGGAAGCCCTTCCAGCCTGAGTGCATAATCTATAAGCCTGTGGACTTCCTCATCGCCCTCATATTCCATTCTGAGATCAGGGCTCATCTCCAGAGCTTTTGAAAGTGTGATCCCCAGCTCCGCCGGCACGAGCCTTGCAAGTTTATTGCATCGGTCAAAGGGAACTCCCATTGCCCTTCCCACATCTTTTATAGCCTGCTTTGCCTGCATGGTACCAAAGGTCACTATCTGTACCACACGTTCCTCACCGTATTTGCGGCGCACATAATCAATTACCTCTTCGCGCCTGTTATAACAGAAGTCCACGTCTATATCGGGCATGGACACACGCTCGGGATTTAAGAAGCGTTCAAAGAGGAGTCCGTAACGTATCGGATCGATATCCGTGATCTTTATCACATAGGAAACAATACTTCCTGCTGCCGATCCTCTTCCGGGGCCTACCGGTATGTCATTTTCCTTTGCGTAATTGATATAATCCCAGACGATAAGGAAATAGTTCACGAAATCCATCGTGCGTATGACATCAAGCTCATATTCAAGCCTTGTCGTGAGTTCTTTTTTTGAATGATCGCCTTCGCTTTCATCTTCCGGATCGGGATATCTTTCCGCCATACCCATATCGCAGAGCATATTAAGATACAGCCATGCCCTTATATATTCGGGAGCTGTAGTCACATACGGGTCGGGGCTTTCTGAAGGCGCCGTTTCCCTGTAAAAATCAATCCCCTTCTGTATATACTCTTTTCTTTCCGCGCCTCCCAAATAGGCTTCTGCGTCAAAATCCTCCGGTATGGGATATTTAGGCAGCTGGGGATCGCTGTATTCTATCTCGGCATTACAGCGGTCAGCTATCTTCTGCGTATTTTCAATGGCTTCTTCGGCATAGGGAAAGAGCTCCCGCATCTCCTCTTCGCTCTTTACATAGAACTGCCCGCCTTCATAGCGCATCCTGTTCTCATCCGTGACAAGGGCCTTTGTCTGTATGCAGAGCAGCACATCATGGGCATCCGCATCTTCCGCACAGGTATAATGACAGTCATTGGTGGCAACAAGCGGCACACCAAGCTCTTTTGAAAACTGCACAAGAAAAGAATTCACCTTCTTCTGCATGGGAATTCCGTGATCCTGAAGCTCAAGGAAATAATTACCCTCGCCAAAGGTTTCCTTATACCACAGGATGGTCTCCTTAGCCTCCGTGAGCATATCCTTTGCTATAAGTCTCTGCACTTCTCCCGCAAGGCATGCAGAAAGACAGATGAGTCCCTTGTGATATTTTTTTAAAAGTTCCTTGTCAACTCTGGGATGATAATAGAAGCCTTCAGTGAAGCCAAGGGATACTAACCTCATAAGATTATGATATCCTTCATTTGTCTCCGCTAAAAGTATCAGATGATTGTAACGCTCATCACCGCCGGTAAGCTCTTTCGTAAAGCGTGATGAGGGTGCCACATACACTTCGCATCCAAGCACGGGTTTTATTCCTTCTGCTTTTGCAGCCTCATAAAAATCGACCACGCCGTACATAACGCCGTGGTCTGTTATAGCTGCCGCATTCATGCCCAGCTCTTTTACCCTCTTTACATAGTCCTTTATCTTATTGGAACCATCTAAAAGAGAATACTCCGTGTGAGTGTGAAGATGTACAAAAGACATTATTCGTTTACGATCTTTTTAAGGAAATCCTCGATGTCCCCAACTGTCTCAAGCTCGGGTATGCTGTCGTCGGGAATTTCCACATCAAATTCTTCTTCGAAAGTCACTACCGCATTCATGACATCAAGACTGCTTAAGTCAAGATCGGCAATAAGCCTTGTATCCCTGTTTATCTGTGCCGGCTTTACCTCTCCATCGGTAAGATCTGAAAGAATGTCTGCTATTCTGTCAAGCATGTTATTTCTCCTTTGTTATTATAAAGATATCTGTTGTATCATTCTATAATCAAATACGTACTCTTGCAATAGGAATATATTTATCACTGTATTTTATATCTTATTATCTTTTTGGTTGAATTTTTTTCAAATTCCTTATCCCTGAGCACAACTTTCTGTATTTTCTTATATGAAGGCTGATCTTTGCTCCATTTTGCGGCAACTGCGTCAAAATAAGCCTGATCTCGGAGATGATCCTCTGCAGGGAATATCTCAGCCACCAGCTTACCCTTTTCCCCATAGACAACCACTTCCTCTATGGCCTCATCCTTCATAAGCGCCGCCTCTATCTCCTCAGGGGAAACATTCTCGCCGTTGCTTAAGATTATGAGATTCTTTGCACGTCCGGTGATGAATATGAATCCGTCCTTGTCTATATATCCCAGATCTCCGGTATGGAACCATCCATCCTTTATGACCTTGGCAGTTTCCTCTTCATCCTTGTAATAGCCCATCATCACATTATCGCCCTTGGCCAGTATCTCGCCCTCATCCGAGATCTTTACTTCACATCCGGGAAGAGCGGGACCCACGCTGCCGTCACGCCAGTATTCATTTCTGTTTACCGATATAACAGGAGCGCATTCCGTGATACCGTATCCGGGAAGCACTTCTATGCCCCAGGTCCTGAAGGCCTTGACATATTTGGGATCAAGCGCAGCTCCTCCGGAAATGATGCTTGAGAGGTTTCCGCCAAGACCGTCTATGAGTTCCTTAAACATAGACCTTCTCTTATCTATGCCTACAGCAAGAAGGGCATTGCTTATGCGGCCTCCGGCTGCAAGCTTCTTTTCCATATTCTTTTTCTTAACATTATTCCTTATTATCTTATAGAAGGTCTCCACGAAAAGCGGAACCACCAAAAGAGTACCGGGCTTCACAAGCTGCAGATCCTTCTGTATGGATTTAAGGCTTCTGTTGATATATACCACCTTCTTATAGTTAAACACACAATAAACTGTTGTCATAAGCCCGAAGGAATGGTTGAAGGGTAACGCCGCAATGGTGTCACCTTCGGAAGGAATAAAATGCTTGCAGGAAGCATTTATATCTTCAACGATATTCTTCTGGGAAAGCATTACACCCTTGCTCTTTCCTGTAGTGCCTGATGTAAAGAAGATAGCTGCCAGCTTCTCCCTGTCTACCTTATATGAAGTAAAAGAGGTATCGCCTCCGGATATAAGCTTTTTACCCTTTTCAATATAGCCGCCAAGCTCTTCGATATCAAACTCGCGCACTCCGGCAGCCTTTACATCCTCCTTATATTTTGAGGATACAAACACTGCGGTGCTGTCAGCCTGCTTTATCAGCTCACATTTACGCTCTGCGGGAAGCTCCTTATCAACGGGAGCTGCCACATTGCCTCCGTTTAAGATCGCAAGAAAAGCCACCAGCCATTCATATGAATTCTCCGCCACTATGGCAATATGCGTATCTTTCACGCCCTCAGAATAAAGATATGTTCCGAGAGCATCTATGTCATCCTTATATTCCCTGTAAGTTTTCTTTTTAAGTTCCTTGCCCTCTGACCAGGAAAAAGCCGTCTCGTCTGCATTTTCCTCAGCTCTTTTTTCCACCATATCCTTCATGTCACGCATCTGGACAAGTTCGTAATACGGGTAGGGTCTGTTCTTCATTAAGCCATGTCTCCTTAGATGTATTGTTTTAATTTTTCAACTTTATCAGTACGCTCCCACGGAAGATCGATATCATCCCTTCCAAAGTGACCATAGCTTGCAGTCTGCTTGTAAATAGGTCTCCTGAGATCAAGCATCTTTATGATGCCCGCAGGCCGAAGATCAAAATTCTCTCTGACTATTTCAGTAAGCTTTTCATCCGAAAGCTTTCCCGTGCCGTCCGTATCCACGGAAACGGATGTAGGCTCAGCAACGCCTATCGCATATGAAAGCTGTATCTCGCACTTTTCCGCAAGACCTGCTGCCACTATATTCTTTGCAACATACCTTGCCGCGTAAGCCGCACTCCTGTCTACCTTTGTGCAGTCCTTTCCGGAAAAAGCACCGCCGCCGTGACGCGCATAGCCGCCGTAGGTATCAACGATTATCTTTCTTCCGGTAAGTCCGGCATCTCCGTGAGGTCCGCCTATAACAAAACGTCCGGTGGGATTTATATAGAATTTTGTCCTCTCATCAACCATTTCCTCAGGAAGAACAGGATCAAAAACATACTTCTTTATATCTTCACGTATCTGCTCAGTGGTGACATCGTCATCATGCTGTGTTGAAAGCACCACTGCTTCAAGCCTTACGGGCTTTCCGTTCTCATCATATTCAACAGATACCTGGCTCTTTCCATCGGGACGCAGATATTTAAGAGTACCGTTCTTACGCACCTCTGTAAGCTTTCTGCAAAGCTTATGTGCAAGGGATATGGGATACGGCATAAGCTCAGGTGTTTCATTTGTGGCATAGCCGAACATCATGCCCTGATCACCGGCTCCGGTATCAAGATCATCCTTTAAGCTGCCTTCCTTCGCCTCAAGAGCCTTGTCAACACCCATAGCTATATCAGAAGACTGCTCATCTATCGCAGTGAACACAGCACAGGTATTACCATCAAACCCGAACTCACTCCTGTCATAGCCTATCTCCTTTACGGTATCTCTAACGACCTTCTGGATATCCACGTAAGCATTGGTCGTGATCTCTCCGGTCACCACCACAAAACCCGTGCATGCCATAGTCTCACATGCCACACGGCTCATGGGATCCTGCTCTATGCAGGCGTCAAGTATCGCATCCGATATTGCGTCACAAACTTTATCGGGATGTCCCTCTGTTACTGATTCTGATGTGAATAATCTTTTTTCTGACATTTTTCTTTTCCTCCGTTTCCCGGACCCTGCTATCAGGAATAAAAAAACCGCTTATGATCACATATAATAAGCGGATCCCAAAAGCAGATCCTCTTATTGTTCGAACTTGCTCGCTCAGGTTGGCACCTTCCCTTTCAGGGGTTGCCGTGGTTTCACAGGTCCTATGTACCTCCGCCACTCTGAATAAGAGAACACTTACTGTTTACTTTTACGCCGTTCAGCATACAGCATGCGTATATATAAGTCAAGACCGGGAAAATTTTTATGATCTGTTTTTTCTGCATTATGTGTGGATGCCGTTTCCTCCGGTAAAAAAGAAAAGCGCGAGCACCGCTATTCCAAGCACTATCCTGTACCAGCCGAAAGGCTTGAAATTATGCTTCTTCACATAGCCCATAAGAAAACGGATGGAAAGCATTGATACCGCAAAGGCAGTAACAGAACTTACACCCACTATCATCATCTCAACAGGTGTAAAGTTCATACCCTCTCCCAGATATTTTATGAGCTTTAAGAGGCTGGCGCCGAACATTGTGGGTATTGCCAGGAAAAATGTAAATTCAGCAGCCGTCACCCTGGACAGACCAAGTAATAAACCCGCTATTATTGTAGCCCCGGAACGGCTTGTCCCGGGCAGGGCGCCTGCGATCACCTGTGCTATGCCAATAATGATCACCGCAGTCATATTTATATCCGCCACACTTCTTACGGAAGGTCTTTCATGGCCTCTGATGCTTTCTATCACTATAAATAATATGCCTACCACCAGCAGCATCACCGCTACAATGATACTCTTGTAAGGCGCGGTGATCTCCTCCATCACGTCATCTAAAAGTACTCCGTAGATCAATCCGGGCAGACACGCAATGGCAAGCTTTATCCAGAGAAAGAATATGTCCTTTTTTATTATAAACATATTTCCTATCCGCCAGCTGTGACGTTCAAGATCTCCTACCTTCCGTACTTCCTCCCTGTTCTTATCATATATTCCGAAGGGCCATATCTTCTTGAAAAATATGATCACCACGGCAAGAATGGCTCCAAGCTGGATCACCACATCATAAAATTCCATAAACGCAGCCTGTTCCTCAGCAGTGCCGGGAAGAGAAAACTTTACAACCTCTCCAAGCAGGATCAGATGCCCTGTACTGGATACGGGTATCCATTCCGTTACACCTTCCACAATACCGAATAAAACAGCCTTAAGCGCCTCAATGATGATATACATATCAAATACCTTATTCCCGATTTATTTTACAAAAAGACCTTTTAGTCCTTTTTTAAAAGCTTTCCAAGCTCCAGCGCTTTACCGGCATCTCCGTCTACCTTAAGCTTTCCTGTTCCAAAGGCAAGTATCGGATCGAGCTTTCCGTCTATCAGTTTATTGAAATCCGCCAGGCTCATGGTAATAGCACAGTTCCTGTCATAATATTCGTAGGGCTCTACACTGACCTTTCTGTCCTTAAGCTCTACATAGAATACACCGCTTTCCTTTCCTGTGATATTCACCTGTACTGCAAGGAAATCATCGGTAGTGATCTCCTTGCTTCCTGCGATCTTTCTTACCTTTTCAAGTAATTCATCAAATTTCATTTTCATACCTCCATTATGTAATAAAACATTCCGTTTTATCTTCCATACTCTTCTTTTACAAACTTTTCAAGCACGGGTAAAGATCTCTTTACTTTTTCCGTATCTATGCAGTAAGCCATCCTGAAGAATCCCTTTGCCTTGAAGCTGTCTCCGGGCACAAGTATAAGATCATATTTCTTTGCTTTTTCGCAGAAGGCCTGTGAATCTTCCTCAAGCGCCTTCGGGAATATATAGAAAGTCCCGCCGGGCTTTACTACGGTAAAACCAAGTTCGATCAGCTTGTCATATATAAGATTCATATTGGTCTCATATACGGAAAGATCACTTGTAAGATATGCACAGCGCGCTGCGGCCATCTGGATGATCGAAGAAGGACAGTTATGTCCCGTTCCTCTTGATATCTGCACACACATGGGAACTATCATATCCGCATCTTTGGCAGCCGGGTTTACAGCTACATACCCTATTCTTTCTCCGGGTACGGAAAGCGACTTTGAAAAGCTGTAGCAGGAAAGCGTATTATCATAGAAAGAAGATACATACGGCGCATCTGCTCCTTTAAATACTATCTCCCTGTAAGGCTCATCCGAGATAAGGAATATCTCATGGCCGTATTCTTTCTGCTTCTCATACAGTGTATCAGCGAGTCGCTTTAATGTTGCGCTTGAATAAGCAACTCCGGAAGGATTATTCGGGGTGTTTATGAGCACCGCCTGCACCTTAGGATTGAGCATCTTTTCAAATTCATCAAAGTTTATCTGGAAGCTTCCCGTATCGGCGGGAACCACCTTAAGCACTGCACCTGTCTCGTTTATGTAAGGCACATATTCAGGGAAATGAGGAGCAAAGGTGAGCACCTCATCACCGGGTGCCGTAACGCAGCGAACCGCATGAGCGATGGCTGATGCCGCGGCAGATGTCATGAATATATGCTTCTGCTCATAAGGAAGTCCGAAACGCTTTTTTAAAGATTCAGCTATCGCTGTACGTACTCCGGGATTTCCGGGATTAGGGCTGTATCCGTGAAGCTCATTTGATGAAAGAGTTTCAGTAAGCTCCCTTATCGCTTTATTAAATTCCTCCGGCACGGGAACAGAGGGATTACCGAGACTGTAATCAAATACGTTTTCGTATCCTATCTCCTTTCCTCTCTCTGATGCGTATACCGCAAGTGAACGTATTACGGACGGTGTGTTGCACATATCCTTATATTTCTGTGATAACATACTTTACTTCCTTTCTGTTATTATTTTACTTTTGCTGATTTAAGAAATTCACGGAATCTCTTTTCACCCACTGTTTTATCTTCGTTTGAATAGATTGCGAAGAATGTTTCGTTGGATGTGGTAAGTCCCATGAACATACCTCCGACCACATCCTCGTCATTCTGGAACATCAAAAATCCGGGCATACTCTGTACCATGGTAAATTCCATACCTTCCGGCATCTGCCCCGCAAGCAGTATCTTTATAAGGCTGCTGTTATACGCAAGATCGGTATGTGTCACTTCGCCGAAGATATTTTCCTCAAACACCATAAACAGCATAAACTCGTCCGGCGCATTCTTTCCGTTATAATCCTCCGGAACTAACATCGCGCTCTCTAACGGCCCCGCGTCCTTTAAAAGTTCATCGAGAGATGCCGAATTCGTCTGCTTTATCATCTCTTCGATGGCCTTGCTGTTATTCTCAAGAGTCACAAGACCGTCGGGTATCTTGAATTCAAGTCCGCCTATCGCTATTTTATCCGAAAAAGGTTCTATCCCTTTACAGATATTTCTAAAGCCTTCCGCATAATTAAATACCGTATCATCAGCCTGCCTTAAGCTTATCACTCCGGTCTTTTCACCGGCAGAAGGTATTATACAGTCAAATCCTTCTCCCCACAGCCCTTCACTTTCATAAATGTAATGAAGCAGCAGCATATTTCCGCTCTTACTCTCGATCGTTTCCGAATCAAGGTATTTAAAATCTTCAAAGCCGTCATTCTCGACCCTTAGGATAAACAGTGATTTATCCGATCCGGCTGATGTTTCCTCCGGAACTCCCTCTGTTTTAACATTCGTGAGCGTAAGTTTTGCATATCCTCCCTCGACTGCGTAAACTGCCTTTTCGGAATCTTCCGATTCTTTCTCCCAATAATCCGGTATCTCAAGTCTGCATCTTGCCGGATTGATATCAGGCTTAAAAAAACTCTCCGCAGTCTTCCAGGAACGCGTATCCGCCGGTCTTTCATAGACCGTAAAGCTCACCTGCGCTTCTTTTTTGAAAGGCGTGGTCCCTTTAAAATCCGGATCACCGTCTATCCTTACATCTATTATCTCTCCATCGGTTACGGATGTATCAGCCATGGCTCTCACATATCCGGTCACATCAAAGGTGGAAAAACCGGCCTTTGTAAGCATATCCTCTGCCTGGGTCCTGTCCATGCCTCTTAAGGCGTCCGCATCTATACCGGTCTTTATCTCACCGCATGCAGTAAATGCAAGTGCCAGAAACAGCGGTACAAATAACCTTGATCTTTTCATATTCTGCCCTCCCCGAATGAAAAAACATTACCCTTCCGCAACCCGGAATTCATATTCCGTATCATACGCCCATACAGTCAGCCTGCTTCCGTCACGCACAAATACATCCGGTTTTTTATCAAGCTTTATGCGATCTACCGTCTCACCCGTCTGAATATCAAGCTCATACAGATAATCATCTTCATCCGTAAAGCCGTATCCGCATATCACCGAACTCTCGGTCACTATGAAATTCTCGGCATTTGCCACTAACGGATCACTCTTCCATATCACCTCGCCGCTTTCCTTATCGAAAGCGCAGATATATGCGGTATTCGGCTCTTCGCTGGAATAACCGTTAAACATAAGTTCCACATATACCACTCCGTTCTGCTCGCAGGCATACTGAACGTACTGATTCATGGATGCCCTGCTCGTTTTATTTTTTGCCTTATCCGGACCGTTCGCAAGTTCACCAAGGTAATAGATGTATTTTTTATCCGCATTAGTATCATAAATACTTAAACTCTGGTAATCATAGAAATAATCCACAGGATTTTCAAGCGAAAAAGATACTCCGTCATCCCTGGTATAAAAAGCTCCCTGCACATCATAGCCCTCAGCATAAGCCCAGTCATCTGTCAGCATTGGCTCCATAACCTCTTTGTGCACCAGATCGATCGTGGTATGCATTTCTTCAGCTTCATGCTTTCCGTCGGTATAATGATCCCATGAAGGACAGGATACGCTTATATAATTTTCTTCCGGCCCATCATATGTGATATCCCCGGCTTTCCTTTCCTGTCTGGCAGTTTCAAAAATAATATCCCCTGATGTATCCTCTGTATATTCTTCATTGAATACCCCGGGACAATCTTCCGGTGAAAGCTGTATCTGATAATCTCCGGCAGCATAGCTTCCAAATGAATATACGGGATAATAAACCTCTACATACCCGTTCACCATTGTAATATCTATGGAATCATTATCGACTGATTTTTTGACAAAAGATTCAAGAGACGGTTCATACATAAGAGTCTCATCGATCACTCCATCATAATCCTCACGGAGCCTCTTGCATATCGCATCCACTGCTCCGTCCTTATCTGTTATGAGATCGGAAGCGGTAAGTCTCTTTCCGCTGTTTACATCAATATTCACGTAATGCTTATAATACATCCCGTGAGCGCCGCCGTAATATTCGTCGATATAAGTTGAGATAACAAAAAGCCTGTCATCAAATCTTGAAATATCGCCCAAAGAGCTGTAAGTATACGGAAGAGGCGCGTCACTCCCTGCATCTTTAAAAAGTGCATATGCATCCCTTACGCAGTTATCAACATTGGTCTTTACAATCTGCCTTGTCTCATCATTAACTTCCTTAAGGGCTTTAGCCAGTAACGGATATTTATCTGCCGTTTCACTGTTCAGATAATACAGACTGCATTCCGTGCTGAAAAGAGTTGCAAAACTGTGTGTGCAGTCCTGCTTTTCATTGACAATTGTGACCGGAGCTTCGGACTTATAATCCTCTGCCTGTGCAGGTTCATCCTCCGATATACTCTCCGCAGCATCAGCCGGGACAGCCTGATCAGCTGAAGCAGAAGGTTCCGCCGAAACATCATCAGCCCCGTTTCCACAGGCAGAAAGCATTAACGCACCCGAAAGGACTAGTGCAGCCGCAAACTTTTTCTTTATCATGATATCCTCCGTAAACCCTATCTCATATATCAGACAACCTTTACATTATAAAATATCAGCTTACGTGGTGCAATTCCCTTTAATTTCATTCATTTGCCTTTAAGCTTGCGACCATATCTATCTTTTTAATATTGCGGGCAAGGACGATACTTGTAAATATCATTACCGCCATTGTTCCAAGAGTTGCTATTATATATGCTGAAGGCTCGATATAAGCCCCGAAATCGTAATCTTCACCTATGGCATATTTAAACAGAAAATCCGTAAATACAAATCCCATAGGAAGGCCCAAAAGTATGCCTGTAACGGTTATCCATATATTCTGCATGGTATAAATCTTAACGATCCTGTAAAACCCGAATCCAAGGACCTTCAGCGTCGAGAACTGATACATCTTCTCACTCATTGAAAGCAGCCCCATATTATAGATTATTATGAATCCCAGCAGACCGGACATGACGATAAAGAGGCCAAGCATTCCCTTTATCATATTTAACATTCCTCCCATCTGTTCCCTGAGTGAAGAAAGCGTGCTTATTGCGCTCACGCCGTCAATTTCTTCATCATCCACTCCGGTAAGGTCTGCATCGGTATACAGAGTATCGGGTTCATATTTTTCACCGAGACCTTCAAAAGCCGCCCTTGTCATGGCAAACTGCTGTGCCTGGGGATCACGGTTTATTGCCGCGATCTTTGTTTCATACCAGTCATCGATTCCAAGTATATGCCATCTTATCTTCCCGTTTGTATCGATCTTTTTATTGATGACCAGTTTTTCCGTTGCATAAAGCGCCCCCGGAGCATTGATATCACCAAAGGTATTACCCGGTATCCCTTCGTTTATGTCGTGAGGATTTTGATCATGATCGCAGACAGCCACCATGCCTGATGAATCATTAACAGTAATGACGGATGTCTGAAGCATGCCGTTGCCGTCATAATATTCTATGGGCACATTCTGTGTTGTTGAATTTCCGTATTCACGATACAGATCGCCTCTTTCAACATTTGTTATATCAGAGTCCATTGTAAGCTTTGACTTAAACCTGAGAATGTTTGAGAATTCCCAGTCAAGATAGTGGTTCATGGAATCCTCCATGCCAAATGCCATTACGATCAACAGTGTGGAACCTGCCACACCCACTACACCCATCATGGTCCTTGCTTTGCTCCTTGCCACATCGCGCAGGTTCCATTTAACCGCAAAAGAAAGACGGGACATTATTCCCCCCGGTTTTTCGCTCTTCTTTTTTGGTTTTATCTTTGGAACCTCAAGCTTTAATGTCTGCGCTGCAGGTTCGGAAAGTATCTTTCTGCTTGAAAAGAATGTGACACAGGTGACCATGATCACTATGAGCACAGCCACTATATAATTCTTTGGAGCAATATAGAGACCTCCGCCGGACACATCATAAAAATCCATTTCCATATCAAAGAAATGAACACCAAGTGTGGGAATACCGATAGCAAAACCTGTCACCACTCCCACAAGACTTACAAAAAAGCCGTAGGAAATGTAATGCCTGTATATACGGCTGTTTCTGAATCCCAGTGCCTTAAGTGCGCCTATCTGCATCCTCTGTTTTTTTACAAACCGGTTCATGGTAGTAACGACGGAAAGCGAGGCAATGAAAAGAAAGAGAAACGTAAACATTCCGGAATAGGTGTCTCCTTCTTCGGCTTCCGATTTATAACTCGCATACGAAGAAGACATATCTCTGCCTGTGACCGAATCCACAGCATCTATAGTGTAGAGTTCATTTTTTATACGGTCAATTTTTTTATCAAAAGATCCATCGTCCTTATTGCCCGGGTATATCCCCGGCGCCTCTCCTTCAACATCGACGCAAACAATCGGATATACATAAGCGTCTTCAGGATTAAAACCGGGATCCAACGCTTTTATAAAATCATGTTTCTCCCCTTCACCGGCTGTATCATTTGCGATCCCGGGCGCAAGATCCAGAGCAGTCTTAAGATCCGTATCGGGATCCATATCACTAAGAGCTGTCACAAGTATGTCGCGCCAGGACATACCGTTTTCATGCATTAAAGCAAGTTCATCCCGGGATTCAAGAAATCCCTGAATACCTTCACTTTCTATTATCCTGTCATACATGGCCTCCCGCGGAAAATAGCGCATGGACATATACACCCATCCAAAGTCTTTAGCCTGCTGGAAGATGACGGATGAGTCCTGGGTCACATATACATGATCCGGAACGGATATTATGCCGAGTACCTTTCCCGTGATCTCGGTTTCTTCATAAGTCAGGCTTATGGTATCGCCGGGATGGATATCCCGTGCTTCGGCAAAGAGTCTGCCAAGCCACATTCCTTCCGCATCGGGATCATAGGGTATGCCCTCTGTCACATGAAAGCGGTTTATCGTGATCTCTTTTTGTGCCGTATCTATAAAGTTTCCTTCCATGGGAACAGTAAAGGAAGCCTTTCTTCCTCCGGCATATTCGATCTCACCTGTCATTGATATGGAGATATAACGCATGGCATCTTTTACGCCGCTTACTGCTTTTATCTTTTCCATATCACTTTTTGTAAAGCCTTCACCGGAAAGCCACAGATCCGGCATATTCAGATCTGTATAAAACCGGTCTCCCGAAACTTTCATACCGTCTCCGTAGGAACAGATACCGGCATATACTGTCATTGCTATTGTAACCATGGCAAAGATGGTTACAAACTGCGTGAAGTTGTTTTTTATATCACGCAGCATTTTTCTTATGAGCATTTTATTCCTCCATTTGCAGGGAAGTACATGGTTAGATCCTTCGCTTTAAGATGACAAAAAATATCCTACCAGGAAACATCATCTATATTCATCGGCGACGGATTCTCGTATACGCTTTCTATATGTCCGTTCTTTACACGTATCACAACATCGGCGGTATCTGCGATAAGAGCATTGTGGGTAACTATGATAACCGTATTGTTTCCCCTGTCACTGTCACACTGTCTTTTAAGGATTTTAAGAACCATGGCTCCCGTCATCGAATCCAGCGCTCCCGTAGGTTCGTCACATAAGAGCAGTGCGGGATTTTTTGCAATGGCTCTGGCTATGGAAACCCTCTGCTGTTCACCTCCGGAAAGCTGATTTGGAAATTTATAAAGATGTTCACCAAGACCCACATCTTCCACAGCCTGTTTTGCATTAATGCCCGAAGTGGTTATCTCCTTAACCAGTTCAACATTCTCAAGCACTGTAAGTGAAGGGAGGATATTGTAAAACTGAAATATAAAGCCTATGCTGTGAGCTCTGAAATCGCTTAGCTGCTTATCACTGTAATTTGAAATATTTTCTCCGTTAACTATCACATCACCTTCTGAGGGATTGTCCATGCCTCCGATAAGATTAAGAAGTGTCGATTTTCCGGCACCGGAGGGACCGAGGATGACTACAAACCTGCCTTCTTCTATATTCAGATTTACATGATCCAGCGCCCTGTATTCTTTTTCACCTGTTTTATAGATCTTAGATACATCTCTTAATATGACTTTATCCGCCATGGCATTTCCTTTCCTTATTTTGCCGTTTTCCATAAAACTGCAGAAGAGATTTATTTGCCAATGTTGACACGGGTCCCCACAAGTTCCATACCGGCCGAGGCATCCGTAAGCACGCGTGTTCCGCTTGCTATACCGCTTCCTTCTATCACGTTCATGCTCTTCCCCGCATATACTACGCTTACAGGCGTTTTTATTACGGTTCCGCTCCCTTCTGCTGTATTGACAGCAAGAACTGAAGTGCTTCCTTCTTCATCCTTATACACGGCATCCTTTGGAACCGTAAAACAGCCTTCCTGTTCAAACACTGTAAATTCTGCATCTGCATTCATTCCTATCCTGATGCGCTCATCAGGATCCTCGATGACGATGGTCACTTTATATTCGGCGTCTTCACCTGAGGTATCGGTTTTTCCGGATGCGTTCTTTTCCGATGAATCCGCCACGCGGCTTATCACGCCTTTGTAGGAACCTGAATTATCCGCCTTTGGCGTTACCGTGATGGCCATATCTGATGAAATGGAATTGATATCTTTTTCGGGAACTCTTGCCGTCAGAATAAGATCTGAAGTATCTTCTACCACAAACAGAACACCCGTGGAATTTTCCCCGACTTCAACATTCACTGCGGTGACAGTACCTTCAAAATCCGAAGTGATGTTTGAATCGACAAGCTTCTGCCTGAGCTGGGCGAGTTTTAAATCTTCAACGCTCATATCACCCGAAAGAACAGCCTTATTAATGGCGTCCGTAGTAGTTGCTTTCGCATTTTCAAGTGCGCGCACAGCAGCGTTATAAGCGCTCTGGGCTATGATGTAGTTTAAGTTTGCATCATCTGCATTCTTTGCGTAATCCGCAAGAGTTATATCGCTCTGACGCAGCAGATTCTTTTTACTCTCAACTGCCTGTACATATGCAAGGCTTGCGCTGTCTACCGCATCCTCTGCTTCCTCTTTCTGGATGTCGGTTACATGCTCTTCATCATCAAGCTCATATTGCATTGACTTTGCCTGATGAAGAGCCGTAGCAGCTTTTGCGACAGCCTGATCCGCCGCCGAAAGCGCGGGATCCATGCCCATGTTAAGTGATTCCATATAATCGTCATAACGCTTCTTTGCTGTTTCATATACTTCTCTGGCGCTTTCCATCGCAGCCTTTGCCGCTACCAGATTTACATCGGTTCCGCCTTTAAGGCCTTCACTGTATATATTGTATTGTCTTCTTGCGGCATCTTCCTGTGAGGATGCATTTTTCTGTGTAAGTTCCATCGCCGCCTGCTGGATCTCAATCTGCTCTTCGATAGTCCTGACATCCAGCTTGCAGAGCAGGTCTCCTTCACTGACATGATCGCCTTCCTTAACGTATATCTCCTGAACCGGAAGTGTAAGGTTTGAATAAATATAATGAGGCTCCGAACATTCCACTGTTCCGTCTGCCCTTACTTTCTCCACAAAACTGACCGGCTCAAGAACAGTGATACTTCCGGGAGAAAGTGCTTCTTTTTTCCCGCATCCGGCTAAAGCAAGCGAGATAAGAGCAGTGCCTGCCGCAATGGATCTGATAAAGATATTCCTCATATTACTTTTTTTTGCAACTTTCAGTTTCATTTCATTTGCTTTCGTATCTTTTGTTTTCATAGCTTCTCCATTCTGTCATCTGCTTCTGACGACACTTGAAACACATGTGTTACATTTAAAACTCAGGTTAGATTATACTAACTCGATAAAAAAAGTCAATTGCCGGGACTCAACGCCCCGTACTCTTTTCTTTGATTATATGAACACTTATTCATACGTTTGTATTATATCCTTATTTCAAATCCTGTCAACTCCCAATTACGCCTGTTTTTACCTTAACTTCTCCAAATTCGTATAACTAAAATCTCTTATTAACCTCTTTTGTCAGCTTATTCAGATAGCTTTCCGTGATTCCAAACTGCGTCAGGGCAAGACAGGGGGGACGGTTCTCCTGTCTTGCTCAGGATCATTCATACTACTGAGCTAATCTGCTCACATGCTGTGCCCTGCACCATGCCTAAAAGCAATAAATTTCTTACTCCCGCCTGTTTTTATTGCTTTTCTCGCCGGCACCCCCGCACCTTTATACCTAAAAGCAATAATTTTCTCATCTCCGCCTGTTTTTATTGCTTTTCTCACCTGCACCCCCGCACCTTTATACCTAAAAGCAATAAATTTCTTACTCCCGCCTGTTTTTATTGCTTTTCTCGTCGGCACCCCCGCACCTTTATACCTAAAAGCAATAATTCTCTCACCTCCGCCTGTTTTTATTGCTTTTCTCACCTGCTTTCCCAACGGCTTTATGCCTAAAAGCAATAATTATCTTACTTCCGCCTAATATTATTGCTTTTCATACCGGCTTTCCCGCACCTTTATGCCTAAAAGCAATAATTATCTTACTTCCGCCTAATATTATTGCTTTTCATACCGGCTTTCCCGCACCTTTATACCTAAAAGCAATAATTATCTTACTTCCGCCTAATATTATTGCTTTTCACTCGGAGATCGAAACATATCCCAGGGTAACATCTATATTATTCTTCAACTTGCCTGAACTTATAGCTATGCCTCTATACTTTTGGTAACTTACCCTTGTATGAATAATTCCATAATTAATATAATGATGTTGGGGTCAAAAGGTATTTTGCCCCCAATAGATGCCACGGATTGCTTCGTTGCTCCGCAACTCTCGCAATCCTGCAAACATTCGGAATCCGCTGAAATGCTTGGAATCGAACAGAAAAGATAAAAATGAGGACATCTCCATGAACATATTGGTTGAAATGTTTGAAAAGGAAAAATCAAATGACCTGTACAACTTTATGCTATCTTGAAAAAGATGAAAAATACCTCATGCTCCACCGTATCAAAAAAGAACAGGACATGAATAAGGATAAATGGATAGGTATCGGAGGACACTGCGAAGAAGGCGAAAGCCCAGAGGACTGTATAAAACGTGAGATCCTTGAGGAAACCGGGATAATAGTTGAATCACCGGATTTCAGAGGTATTGTTACTTTTGTTTCCGGAGCTGAAAAAATATTCACAGAGTATATGATGATATTCACCTCATCAGATTTTATCGAACCTGAAGAACTCCCAGTCTGTGATGAAGGCGTGCTGGAATGGGTGCCCAAAGAGCTTCTCTGGAATATGGATCTCTGGGACGGGGACAGGGTGTTCTTAAGACTGCTTGCGCAAAAATCCCCCTTTTTCTCGCTTAAACTTGTATATGACGGAGATGACAGGTTCACAGCTGCCGTTCTCAACGGAAAAGATCTTGAGCTTTTCGATATAGTTGATGATAACGGCAATCCTACCGGAAAAACAGAGGAAAGAGAGACCGCCCACTTCCTTGGCACGAAGCACCGCTCATCACATATGTGGATAAGCGACGGAAAAAATGTATTGTTTCAGAAAAGAGCTGCCTGTAAAGACTCAAATCCCGGATGTTATGATATCTCATCAGCGGGACACATAGCTGCGGGTGATGATCCCGTTTCTTCTGCCATCAGAGAAATGAAAGAAGAACTGGGACTTGATATAAAAGAAAATGATCTTATATTTCTCGGTCTGCACAAGGGAAGTTTTGAAAAAGAATTTCACGGAAAACTTTTTAAGGATGACGAGGTGAGCTTTGTATATCTGTGCAAATGCATCAGAGATAATGACGGACATATCAGCTTTGACGGAAAAAAATTTCAAAACCTCGTATTTCAGGAATCGGAAGTAGATGATGCAAAATGGATGGACCCGGTCGAATGCTTTAATAAGTTAAATGATCCGTCTTTTCCAAACTGCATTTATCCTGATGAGCTGCAGATGGTGATACGGTCTCTGTAATTCCGATAAAACAAAAGAACAGGACAGGAGAACCGTCCCCCTGTCCTGTTAACAGATCCGGGGCAGACCCTCGCCCCTTAAGATATCAATATTCCTTTCGCCGCCAAGAGCTGTGCGGAGTATAAAGCTGCCCTCTCTTCCTGTCTCTTCCTTTACTTCACCTATGACCGCCGCATTTTCTCCATACCTGCATTTCCGGATGATATCCACAGCTTCCCCGGCATATTCTCCGGGAAGGATAAGCACCATCTTGCCCTCATTTCCCATATATATCACATCTGTGCCCATAAGACCTGCAAAATCCCTGACAGCTTCGCTTACGGGTATTGCTTCTTCATCGGCATATACAGTCTTCCCACTGCTTTCGGCAAGCTCTTTTAATACGGTGCCCAGTCCGCCTCTTGTCACATCACGCATGGCATGAACCGGGATCCCATTATTTAAAAGCTTTTCAACCATTTCCGTAAGAGGCGCATTATCACTCTTTATCTCACTTTCTATACCCAGACGTGAAGCCATTATGGTACAGTGATGATCACCCATTGTTCCGGAAACTATCACTGCATCACCCACAGAGGCCTTAGATGCGGATATATCCGGCATATCCGCTTTCAAAATACCGACACCTGCCGTATTGATATACAGGCCGCCTCTTCCCTCGATCACTTTAGTATCACCTGCGACTATTTTTACGCCTGCTTCTTTTGCAGTTTTTGCAAGTGACTTCACCACTCTTCCAAGGAGCTTTATATCAAGCCCTTCCTCGAGTATAAAACCACAGGTGATATATGCAGGTTTTGCTCCGCGCATCAGCAGATCGTTCACGGTGCCGCATACGCATAACCTCCCTATATCACCGCCATTATATTCAAGCGGAGTTACCACAAAGCTGTCTGTCGTAACAGCGATCTTTTCTCCCCCCGCGACCACCGCGCTGTCTTCCATCGCAAGCAATGTGTCGTTTGCAAACGCCGGCGCAAATATCTCATCTATAAGTTTTTTTGTACTGCTGCCTCCGCTTCCGTGAGAAAGTGTTATAACATCTGACATTTTAATAAACCTGCTTTTCTTTATCTGCACTGTATTCTTTAAAAAGCTTAAGGCATTCCTCCCTGCTCTCTTCTTTAAGCGGAAGTATATCCCTGTTGCCGTTTAAGTATTCATAAAAACGTTCATCCCTGAAGCCTATGCTGTCCGTATCCGCCACGGTGCAGCCGTACCTGATCTCTTTTATATTCGCCCAGAGCGATGCGCCAAGGCACATGGGACAGGGTTCTGCTGTTGTATAAAGAATACTTCCCGAAAGATCGTGGCTACCTGTTTTTTCACAGGCATCCCTTATTGCTTCCACCTCACCGTGGCAGGTGGGATCATGCTTAAGCAGCACTCTGTTGTGCCCTCTTCCTATGATCTTTCCGTCTTTAACTATCACACAGCCAAAAGGGCCGCCATGATGCGCTCTGATCCCCTCGTATGCTTCTTCCAATGCGATATCCATATAGTCCATATATTCACACCTGTGTATTGTCAAGATATATCGTAAACGGTCCGTCATTTATAAGAGATACTGCCATATCTGCAGCAAATTCGCCGGAGCCTGTTTTTCCGGAAAATTCTTTTTTCGATCTTTCAACGATATATTCAAATATCCTCTTTGCATCTTCCGGAGAACCCGCAGCTGTAAAGCCCGGTCTGTTCTGTCCCTTGCAGTCTGCAAGAAGCGTAAACTGAGATACAAATATCAGATCACCTCCCGCATCTTTTATATTAAGATTTGTCTTTCCGTTTTCATCCTCAAATATCCTGAGTTTAAGCAGTTTTTCAAAAAACCTGTCAGCCTGTGCTTCCGTATCGTCTTTTTCAACTCCCACAAAAACAAGAAGTCCTTTTCCCGACTCCGCAACGCGGCGTCCCTCTATATCAACCGCAGCTTCCTTTACACGCTGTATTAAGAATTTCATTTTCTTCTCCTTCCGAAAATATAAAGCACAAGTGCTGTTGCAGCTGCGCCGGCCGTAACGGAAACAGCAGTTATCAGAGCTCCTCTGGCGCCGGTGTTCTTATTTTCCTTACGCATTGTCTTTGAGGAATTAAGAACCGCCGCTTTCTTATCCGTGGTATAGTTTCCGTCCTCCGCACTGTAAACAGTGATCCCGTCCAGTATAGTATCCGCTGCTTCAGGCTCTTCTTTTTCTACCCCTGATCCGCCATAATAGGTGATCTCAAGAAGAAAATTTCCGTCATTTAATTCATTTACCTTTAATGCATAATCCGCCAGCACTCCTGCAGATAAGGAATAAGTTATGTTGTTTCCGTTTTCATCCTTTGCAGCTATCTGATCAAACTGTGCCGCATAATCGGACGCCGGAGTAAGAGTCTTTGCATAGGCAGCGCCATTTGATCCCATAAGCACAAGCTCTATTCTTTCGGGCCTTACCACGCCGCTTCCGTTGTCATGCCAAAGCGTTCTTACCACAACATCCCTTTTATCCGCTGCAGCAGGCTGAATATTCTGTACTTCAGGCTGTGCTGTTATGGTCTCCACTTTATTTCCTCTTCCGGATGCTATGTCGGCGGATGCCTTTGAACAGGTTGCCGTGATCTCAAAATCATCACCCGACTGAGCTATTCCTGTAGTGTAAGCAGCATCAAGCTTTACGGAAGGAGTATATGAAACTCCGCGTCCCGATGTGTTTACGGGAAGCCCGGTAAAGATATAGGATGCCGATGCATTATTTACAAATGCTTCACCCTGGTAAGCGGTTCCGTCCGAACCTGTTAAAACTATATTCACCTTTGCAGGTCTCTTACGCGCCTGATCGTTATTATCCGCAAAATTCAGCGTCACCTTTATATTCTTTGAATATGAGGAATGAACAAAATTCACGGTCTGCGTAAATCCGTCACCGGATGATGCCACGCTTGACACATATCCCGTAAGCTGCGGAACACTCACGGTATATTTTATGGTATAAGCCTTTCCGTTCTCCGCCCAGGTAACAGGCTTGTTCTTAAGCTCTGCCGTACCGCTCTGTGTATTTACGGTTATATATTCCGTGCTTACATTCTTTCCGTTTGCAGTGCCTGTCACGGTATATGTTACCTGCATGGGGCGCAGGCCGTCCCTGTTGTTTGAATCATCCCAGGTCGTGGATATCTTAACCGTTGAAGCGGTAGCGTTCACAGGCTTCCACCTTGCATAAAGCTTCACGGTGCTGCCGTTTCCGGAGGAAAGGCCTCTTACCTGTGCTCCCGGCGCATAACCGGCACCCGTACTGTCAGCCTTTGTATTCCAGCCGTCAAACACATAATTTGGTATTGAAAATCCGCATTCGGCTATCTTTACCATTTCCGATGCTCCCACGGTCTGGTCTTTCATGGAACCGGATACGCTTATATTGTTTCCAAGTGACGATGTGTTTGCATCATATTTGATCGTATATGAATTTCCGGACCAGACAGCATAGAGATATATGGTATCCGAATTGCCGTCATTTAAAAGAGCCGATACGGGATCCCCGAAAAGACCGTCTTCGCCGGCATCCGTACTTCCAAGCTTCTGCTTGTCGGAAAGCCTTACAGTCTTTCCTGAGCTGTCCGTATCCCAGCCCTGAAAGCTGCTACCGCTTTTCTTAAAGCCGTTTGCCTTAAGGCTTGCCTTCTCTCCCATGGTCACGGTCTGATCGTTCATGCTGCCTGAATCAGCACCGTTTCCGATGAATTTAACTGTTACGGTTTCCGGCATCCATATCGCATAGATGGTCTTACCGTTCCACTTAAATGAACCGTTGTCATCTGAAATATATGTTCCTTTGCTGTCGGATATCACTATAAGCTCACGGCTTACCTTCGCTCGTCCCGAAGGACTGTCCGAAAAACCTGCAAGTGTATAACCTTTTGCATATATTCCCTTCAGATCCAGGTAAGTCCACTGATCCGAGTAAAGTGTGTAGCTGTCTCCGTCCGAATATGACCTTTCCCTTCCGGAAAGAGCAGAGGGGTAGTTAAAATTGATATAAACATCATAGCTGCTCTTTTCATCCTTAACCCATACTGCGGCAAGTGTAAGAGATCCGTCACGGTCATAATCCATAAAAGCATTGTAGGATATGGCATTATCGTAATAGACCACTTCCGTTACATCATATTCCCTGTCACTGTCATATATAGCCCATCCGGCAAATACATATCCATTTCTGCTAAACGTGCAGGAAGGCAGACAGCTCTCTGAGCCGTAATCATAAGTCTGGCTCTTCATACTTCCGGAACCGCCGCAGGCTTTGAAATCCACCTTCTGCTTATCCTGCGGTTCATCCACCGCACGGAAGGAAGAATACTCGGTGAAAAGATATTCCTTTACACCGTCACCATCCACATCTTCCATACCGTTAGTCACGGAACCTGCATCATAATAGTAATCCGTGCGTTCATCTATCCATCCGGTCACACCCTTTACCTTCGGGAATTTAAAACTACTTCCCAACTTCCATGTATAGGTATCTCCGTTTGAAAACTCAAAGGTGTAATTTTCGGGATCCCATCCGGCTGTAAGCGTACGGTTTCCCACAAGACCCGTTGTGAGCGCCACCTTTCCGTTCTCATACCAGCCCTTGAAATAATAATGATCGCGTCTTACATCACCGCTCGAACCGCTCACATCTATTACCTTGCCGGTGTCGTTGTAAACAAAAGAATTAAGGGTAATGGGATCCGGGCTGCTTATATCGATGCTGTCCGTGCGCATTCCGCTTCCCACATCAAAATATCCGCCTGCCGCATTCAGTCTTACGGTATTTGCATCACCATTGCTTCCGTCTTCGGTATTTTCCGTATCCGCATATTCCGTCTCACCTTCATTTGCGGCAATTACGGGAAGCGCCTGTGAAGAGAGCACGCAGAATACCGTCATAAGTGAAAAACCACGGCGTAAAAAATCTTTAAACTTTTTCAGCGATACCATCACTGTACCTCCGTAATTCAGTCTCTGGTTATATCGCTTCCGAAATATTGTATGGAAAGCGATGAAAGCGTCCCGTCATTATATAAACCGGCAAGAGCGTTATTGATCTCATTCTTAAGTGTATCATCACCCTTCCGCATGAGCACACCCACCGGGGAAACATCCGTAGAATAAGCCGCAACTTTTACTTCCGCATCCGGATTTTTCATCATATAGATAAGGTATGTTAATTCAGAATTAAGCGTGGCATCCACCTCACCCGAAGCAAGAAGATCCATTGTTTCCTGAAAATCCTTAACAGGTATGACCTGTGCGCCGTTTTCATCAGCCCTTACCGCATATTCACTTGTAGGAGTGTTTGCGACTTTCTTTCCATCAAGATCCTCAAAGGATGCTATATCGGTATTATCGGATCTTACCATGATCACGGTCCTGGTATAACCATATGGTTCGGAGAAATCATAGGTTTCCATTCTCTCGGGAGTAACTCCGACTCCGTTTATCACCACATCAAAATCTCCGCTTTCAAGCCCTGTAAAAAGATCGTTCCAGTTCATCTCCACAAACTCTGCTTCAACGCCCATACGTCCGGCTATATTCCTGGCTATATCCGTATCATAGCCTATAAGCTCTCCCGCTTCATTGTGGAAATTCCACGGCATCCAGTCTCCCTCCATGCCTATCCTCAGCACACCGTTTTTTTTCACTGCGGACTGTGATCCGGAAAGAGTGCCACAGGCGGTAAGTAAAACCGCTGCACCTGCCAATACTGTCAATATCCCCTTTTTATTCTTCATAAACACATACCTCCATAGGGATGATCAAAGGACTTTACTTCAAAAGAAGCGGTATCACTGCGGACGAACCTATCCTGTCGGCGCCTGCCTTGACAAAAAGCTCTGCCTCTTCCACAGTCCTTATACCGCCGGCTGCCTTTATTTTTACGGATGCTCCGATATTTTCCCTGAACAAACGTATATCCGTTATATCAGCTCCCGCACTGCCAAATCCCGTGGATGTTTTTATATAATCCGCTCCGGCCTCTGTTACTATGCCGCAAAGCTTTATCTTCTCTTCCTCAGTGAGATAGCAGGTTTCTATTATCACTTTAAGTACATGCTCTCCCGCGATCTTCTTTAACAGCTTAAGCTCGTCAAGTACGCTGTCAAAACGGCCGTTTTTCACATCGCTTATATTTATCACGGTATCTATCTCATCCGCTCCGTCTTCAATGGCGGACTCTGCCTCTTTAGCTTTTGCCGATGTCACAGAATACCCTAAAGGAAAACCTATAACGGTGCATATTTTTAGCCTGTCTTTATATCGCTCATGCACTTCTTTAACATAGCAGGGCGGTATGCACACGGATGCTGCCCCCGCCCGGACCGCCTCTTCACAGAGACTGTATATGGAATCAGCATCAGCAAAGGCTTTTAAAAGTGTATGGTCTATCTTTCCCGCAAGTTCTTTTTTATCCATTACCCTTCTCCAAAATTGGTATCCAAAAAACGATCACTTTTTCTTTCCGTAAAAATCCCCGGAATACCGGGGACTTTCATTATCTGTATTATCTGTTCATTATATCCACTCTCTTGGTAATAGACTGCCAGAGCTGTTCTCTTAATTCGCCTATAAAACCATTTGCCTCACATACCGCAGTAAATTCCTCATGCAGCTCTTCCTTTAAGCTTTCATCCTTACCCGCCTTGTAGATCTCCGATGCATATTTTTCGATTATCTCTCTTTTCTTCATGGGTTCCATGGACATTCCTCCCTGTGAGTTGTTCTATTGTTTAAAGATCCTTCGCTTCGCTAAAGATGACACAACCCTATGCCTTTATCCTTGCTGCAGCCTCTTTGATATCAAGCATTGCCTGTTCACCGCTTCTCATATCTTTAAGGGATATCTTTCCTTCCTTTATTTCGTCCTCTCCGAGGAGTGCCACAAAGGGTATGCCTAATTTGTTTGCATAATCCATCTTCTTTTTAAATTTCTTATCCTCATAGTAGGTCTGAACCCTTACACCCGCGCTTCTTAACTGTGCAGAGAATGAAAGCGCCTTATCCATATCATCCGTCATGGGTATAAAGAGCACCTCCGCGGCACTGCCTGCCTCATCTTTAAAATACTCCTTCTCATTAAGTATATAGAAAAGACGTGTAAGGCCGATGGACATTCCGACGCCCGGAAGGGGCCTGTCGGTAAAATATCCTGCCAGATCGTCATAACGGCCGCCGCTGCATATGCTGCCGATGGACGGATCAGGAGTAAACTGTGTCTCATACACGGAACCTGTATAATAATCAAGCCCTCTGGCAATGCTTAAGTCATAGCCGAAATTCTCTTCCTTTACTCCAAGAGACCTCATTGCATCCATTACACGCTTAAGATCCGATACGCCCTCATCAAAAAGCGCTGACTTTCCCGCAAAGGATGAAAGCATTTCCTCGGTTTCGGCACTACTCTTACCAAAGGTCACGGTATCAAGGATATCTGCGGCGTTCTCTTCTGCAAGTCCGTTCTCTTTAAGTTCCTCTATCACCTTTTCCCTGCCGATCTTTTCGATCTTATCCACGGCACGCAGTATCTCCGTTTTCTTATCCTGTACGCCGTATATCTCAAAGAGCCCGTTTAAGAGCTTTCTGTTGTTTATCCTTATCTTAAAATCGGGAATACCGAGAGCCGTGAGAGCCTCTGCCATAACAGCCGGGCACTCGGCCTCGTTTAACACGGAAAGCTTTCCGTCTCCGATTATATCGATATCGCACTGATAGAATTCACGAAACCGCCCCTTCTGGCTGCGTTCTCCCCTGTAAACCTTGCCTATCTGGTACCTCTTAAAAGGAAAGGAAAGATCCGAATAGTGCTCGGCAACATACCTTGCGAGGGGAACGGTAAGATCATAACGCATGGTTATATCCGTATCGCCCCTGTCAAAGCGGTAAACCTGCTTTTCCGTCTCTCCGCCGCCCTTTGCAAGAAGGATCTCCGTACGCTCAAGTACAGGAGTATCAAGGCCATAAAAACCATAGGAGGAAAATACCTCCCTTAAAGTGGCCTGCATATTGTCAAATATCTTCTGTTTTCCGGGCAGAAGCTCCATAAAGCCTGAAAGTATGCCCGGTTTTACCTTTACATCACTCATTTTCTTTTACCCTTCCATCAAAAAAATATATCTACAAGATTATATCATAAATATGGCAAGCGGTATTATGTAATCTTGTTATCCTGATACTTTGTTATACATCGGATATTATTCACAAATATCCCGCAGTTTGATATAATATTCCCTATATTTTTCCACGCCATGTCATAGGAGGTGCAGCATGCAGGAAAGAAACAGACAGGAAACAGAAAAGGCCATCCTTGAAAATACGGCTTTTAACTTAAACAGTCTGATAGAACGTCTGGGGACCGACAGAGTGCGCCTTGCAGAACGCCTTCATATTGACTTCGAAGAATTAAATGAATGCTGTGACGGGAAAAAGATCCCCGATTATTACATGCTTTTACGTCTCAAGGATCTGTTCGGCCTGTCTGTTGATGATATCCTCATGAGAAAGGAAACTCCCGAGGATGTGTATCTCAAAGAGCTGCGCGTCTCCGAGGATATAAGCACGGGTGATGACGACTTCAGAAGCCTCTTCGAGCTCAACGATCCCGTGGAACTTAAACGTCTTGCAGGCACCTATTTCGCCTATTATCTCGACACGGAAAATTACAAGGGCAAAGATAATAATTCCGCCGATACTTCCATGAATTACGGCGTTTTAAAGATATGTGAGGCGGAAACCGCCACCGGTATTCCCACCTATGACTGCGTTGCCATGCTCGGAAAAAAGGACAGGGATATGGTAGCCGGGCTCAAGAAGGATCTGGAAGATATAAATGACGGCAGGGAAGCAGTGAGATACTTTTTCAAAAAGGGACTCGGCAAATATGTCTATTACGGAAATGTCCTTACTTCAAAGGATCATTACTATATCACCCTGATCCACGAAAGCGAAGACAGGATCTCTGTCATACTTCACCGCCCCAACACAAGAAAGAACGAATATATAGGCGGTATAGGCACAACTAATTCCGTATCCAGAGGGCGTCAGCATATGCCTACAGTCCAGTTCATCGGACTTTCCCGCCTTGCCTTAAATCTTTCCGAAGAAGATATACACAAAGCGATGCTGCTCTCTTATCCCAATTATCATGCAGGGCTTGAGAGCGATGAGCTGATCCGTACCTTCAAGAATCTCTATATGAACGATGAGAATACCGGCTTTTCCTTTAACGACACACAGCGTCAGCTTCTGATCCAGTCTAATCTGGAGCGTATCATAAAAGAAAGCCTTACAAGAAACCTTCTCAGATATGCAAAAGTATCCGAGATAGACGATGACGAGTGGTATCATACCATTAAGTATTACGGCATAAAGAAGGATAAGGATAATTCGTGAGGGTACACCTATGCATGAGAAGATCAGATCCATAAACAGGTTCCTCGCTTCCATGAAGGATTATGATACCGGAGGCAGCTTTGAAAAAGTACTTGCCGAGGTAAAGGTCCATCACAAATTCTTCGACGAGGACAAGCTCGCAAAAGCATATAACTACGCCGAAAACATGCATGATGGCATCTTCAGGAAAAGCGGCGAGCCCTACATATATCACCCTTTAAGGGTGGCCTATACGGTTGCGCTCTGCGGTGCAGATGTTGAGACCGTGACTGCAGCCCTTCTTCATGACGTGGTGGAAGACTGCAGCGAAAAAGGCGCCTCCATAGAGCTTATCGCATCGGAATACGGACAGGCGGTTGCGGATATAGTAAATGCCGTCACCAAACTGGGAGAGCATACCGATCCCGAGCTTTCAAAGGCCGAGCTGGATATCATGAGCGAAGTAAAGATGCAGAGTATCATGAACCCCAGAGGCCTCCTTGTAAAAGCCGCCGACAGAATAGATAACTTAAAAACCATCGAGGCAATGTCTGCAGAAAAGCAGCTTAAGAAGGCCCAGCGGACCAGGGAGATAATACTCCCCATGATAAGGGACGCCGGAGCATTCATGCTTGCAGATATACTTGAGGAGCTCTGCTTTAAAACCGTCCACAGAAATATATACAATCAGATCAATTCCCACTACAGGAATCTCTTAAGTTTAAGCGCATACAGCACCGATAAGACCCTTGAGCTTATGAGCAGGGCTTTTGACAAGAAGGAGACCAGCCTTCAGGAAAAATACGGAACAGATGCCTACTGCGGCAGGATAGTGGATTTCCACGCAGATGAACGTTATATGATATCTGTCTTCAGATATTTAAAGACCATAAGCGACAATGTAAACAAAACCCTTGATCAGGGTATCATGAACAGAAAGAATGTAGCGCTCTATGATCTGATGCTCATTCTGGATGATTCAGTTGCAGATAAGGAAAGCGTGGTATCTGCCGAGGATATAGTTTTCTCATATCTTAAAAATGTACTTATACCGGCAGGAATATACGTAGTCAAAATTAAAAATACCACCAACGGTATTTCCTCGTATTATAAACTTCAGGATGCCTCGGGAAATTATTACAGACTCTTTGTGCGCACCGAATCAGAATATTTCGATTATTGTTTCGGAAAGATAATGATAGATGACGATTCCGTATTAAGCTATGATGTAAACGAAGTGGAACCCAGGGATACCTATATTCCCAGGATCACTGTTTTCAGAAAGAACGGCATGCGGGATACCATAGAAGCCGGCGCATCCGTGCTGGATTTTGCTTTCCGCATACATACGGATATAGGTCTGCATTTTTCATATGCGCTGATAAACGGTTCAACAGCCCAGCTGGGGCCTTATACCAGGGTAAATGAGAATGATACCGTAGAGATAGTCTGCAACAGAAATACCAGACCTTCCATAGAATGGTTCCGCTATCTTTCAACCAGTAAGGCAAAGGATAAGCTGGTAAAATATTTCCAGATGAATCACCTCGTAAGAGGAGAATAAGCTTTCTTGATATCACGGTCTATATGATCCACATACAGCCTTACGGCATCCGTATCCGTATATCTGTAGAGCATCCTGCTGCCCACAGCATCCTCCAGCTCGTTAAATACAGGTCTGCCATGATCATAAATAAGATCTATACCGATGTGTCCGGGATGCAGGGCTTCTATGATCTTTTCCGCGATCCCTCTCTCTTCATCCGTAAGCTCATGCACAAAGGCTTTTCCGCCCAGTGAATAATTGCTCTTAAAATCCGTATCCGAGATCCTCATCATCGATCCGATCATCTCATCTCCCACCGTATAGATACGCAGATCCTTTCCGGTATCCGATGCCATTTCCTGAAATATGAAATCACTTCCGTCCGCGCTCTTTATACATTTAAGACTTTCATATTCTTCTTCGTTATTTATGAGAAAGACTTCTTTCCCGCCGTGACCTCCCCTGCTCTTCATCACAAAAGGGAAAGCGAGATCACCTCTCTCATTCAAAGTCCTCATTACCGGAATTTCAAGGGCTCCTGCAAAAACTATGGCTTTTAATTTATCATTACCAAGCTCTGCAACCTTCGCACTGTTGTATACTCTTACTCCGGCTTCCTCGAAACATTTTGATATATAAACATTTCTTGAGCGGTTTATGACTGCCTCTGGCATTTTATCCGGCAGTTCGGAAAACGATCCGCTTTCAAGCAGTTCTAATTTTTTACCTTTTTCTGAAGCATATTTAAAATACAGATCGATATAAGAGCGGTTCCTCTCTATATCTTCATGAGAATATATGAGCCACCACAGATCTTTCATGAGCATATTTCCCTAAGGTGAGCTATTATATGCTCCGCAGCATTGATACCTGTGCAGTCATAAAGATTTTTAAAATGTGCGTTGGAATTAACTTCACAGAGAAACGGGCCGTCCTCACCGAATAATATATCCACTCCGGCGAAGCTTAGATTCATGGCCCTGCAGGCCTCCAAAGCCATCTTTACCTCATCTTCCGAAGGCGTATATGGTTTCATGCTTCCGCCGTTTGTGATATTTGCCCTGAAATCACCGTCATTATAACGAAGCATTGCGGCACAGACTTTATCTCCCGCTACCTGCAGACGTATATCACGCCCCTTCGAGCTTTCTATGAATTCCTGAAGCATATAGGCTCTTTCACCTGTAATGCGGGCTCGTTCAAATAGTTCCTCTTCGTCATTAATAAGATATACCCTGTCTCCGAAGGATCCGAAGACTTCCTTAAAGACAAGCGGATACGACAGTTTTTTCCCGGCGCTGCGAAGGAAAGCTTCAGGGAGCAATCCGTCAGAATGAAATTTCTTGGGAGAGATAAAGCTAAGCGGCTGCCTTACACCCGCTTTTTTTAAACGCATATATGTAATGCTCTTATCATCGCAGGCGGCAATAGCTTCCGCACTGTTAAAAACACGATAACCGATCCGTTCCAGCTCCCCCGCAAGCCTCACGTCCTTATCCCAGAAAAGGATGAAATCATAATCCCCAAGCGAGTGTTCCTCGTAATCCGAAAGCCCAAGCTTTTCAAAACATTCCGCATTCGATGATCTTACAAGCTCCACACCTTCTTTTAAGGCTGCCTCATTTAACATGGCAAAGAGCTCTTCAAATTTTTCACTCTTTACAAATTCATTTGTGACAAGCGCAGCTCTCATATCAGACATGAAGCCTTGAGAATATCTCTCCTATGCTTCCGTGTATAACATAATCAGCCACGGAATCCCTTGCGGTGGCATCGCGGTTTACAAGCACCAGCTTATTTCCCCTGTAATAATCGACAAGCCCCGCCGCAGGATATACCACAAGTGACGTGCCGCCTATGATCAGCATATCAGCTTCTCTTATGGCCCTTACCGCGCCGTTCATTATGTCATTATCAAGGCCTTCCTCGTAAAGGACCACATCAGGCTTAATATCGCCGCCGCAGTCACACTTCGGCACGCCCTTCATTTTAAATATCTCATCTGCACCGTAATTCTTTCCGCATCTCTGGCAGAAATTCCTGAGGACAGATCCGTGAAGCTCATATACTCTTTTACTTCCCGCCGCCTGACGAAGACCGTCTATATTCTGTGTGACTACAGCAGTAAGCTTCCCGGCCTCTTCAAGCTTTGCAAGAAATTCATGGGCGGCATTGGGCATGGCCTTTTCCACTTCATCAGTCCCTACCACCTTAAGTAAGAGCTTATCCCTGTAGAATTCAAAGAATTCCTCCTTATGCCCCACATAAAAACTGTGGGAGAGCATGGTCTCGGGAGGATATTTATATTTCTGATTATACAGACCGTCAACACTTCTGAAATCCGGTATGCCGCTTTCGGTGGAGACTCCTGCTCCACCGAAAAAAACGATCTTTTCCGAACTGTCTATAAGCTCCTGCAGCTTTTCAATATCTGTATCCATGGCTATACCTTAAGACTCTTTCTCTTTTTCCTCACAGATGCATATATGCACCTCATCCAACTGTTTCTTATCCACTTCTGCAGGCGCGCCCATCATGATATCCTGAGCCTGCTTGTTCATGGGGAAGGGAATGATCTCACGTATGGATTCCTCACCGGTAAGCAGCATCACCATTCTGTCAACGCCCGGTGCTATGCCTGCATGAGGAGGTGCACCGTATGTAAAGGCGTTATACATTGCAGGGAATTTCGCCTTCACATCCTCTTCTCCGAGCCCCACTAACTTAAACGCCTTCACCATTATCTCGGGATCATGGTTTCTTACCGCTCCGGAAGAAAGCTCTACGCCGTTGCAGACAAGATCGTACTGATAAGCAAGTATGGAAAGCGGATCAGCCGCATCAAGAGCTTTAGCGCCGCCCTGGGGCATTGAGAAGGGATTGTGGCAGAATTCAAGCTGTCCGGATTCCTCTCCTATCTCATACATGGGGAAATCAACTATCCAGCAGAATTCATATCTTTCTTTATCGAAATGACCCTCAGAAGCCTGACCGAGCATTCGTCTTAAGACACCCGCAAGCTTTATGGCATCATTTTTCTTTCCTGCGGAAAGCGCCACGAAATCACCCGGCTTTAATGAAAGAGTATCCAGCACCTCCTGCTTTATATCTGCAAGAAATTTTGAAATACCGCCTACAAATTCACCGTTCTCATCGAGCCTGAACCAGTATCCCTTAAATCCGGATTCCGTTTCCGCATCAGCGATCATCTTGTCTATTTCTTTTCTTGTCGCCTTGTAACCGTCTGTTTTTACAGCCTTTATCACAGCCCCATCCTTGAACGGGCCGAATTCAGTCCGCCCCATGAGCTCCGTCACATCCTGTACCGTAAGATCTATACGCAGATCCGGCTTGTCGGTACCGTACTTTTCAAGGCTCTCAAGATAAGGTATACGCTTGAAGGGCGGCTTTGATGCCGTTTTATAGGTTCCGTATTTTTCAAAAACCGGAGGAAGTACCTTTTCGATCACGGAGAACACATCCTCCTGTCCCGCAAATGCCATCTCCATATCCAGCTGATAGAATTCTCCCGGGCTTCTGTCTGCCCTTGCATCCTCATCACGGAAGCAGGGCGCTATCTGGAAGTAACGGTCAAATCCGGATGCCATGAGTATCTGCTTAAACTGCTGGGGAGCCTGGGGAAGCGCATAAAAATGCCCCGGAAATTTTCTGGAAGGCACAAGGTAATCTCTTGCTCCCTCAGGTGATGAACAGGTAAGTATGGGAGTAGTGATCTCAACGAAATCCTCATCGTTCATCCTTTGCCTCAGCTCAGTCACCACTTTGCTCCTTATAAGTATCCTGTCCTTTACTTCAGGATTCCTCAGATCCAGATATCTGAATTTAAGACGGGCATTCTCATCTGCCTGCCTTGACTGCCTTATCTCGAAAGGAAGCTCGTTATGGATATTCTTTCCAAGTACATTCACCTCTGTGGGAACCACCTCTATCTCTCCGGTGGCAAGCTTATCCGTTTTGTTGGAACGCTCCCTCACCAGACCTGTGATCTGCAGCGTAGATTCCTTGTTCACACCATCCAGACAGGAAAGCATCCCTTCATCCTCGAATACTATCTGTGTCACACCGTAAAAATCACGCAGCTGAAGGAATGCAAGATTTTTGCTCACCTGCCTCATATTTTCATAATATCCCGCAAGCGTTACCGTCTTTCCTGCATCTGAAAGCCTCAGTTCTCCGCAATTGTGTGTTCTTGACTGTACCATTTTAAAAAACCTCCGTTTTTAGTCATCTATTCTTATGATTATATCATCATTTTTCTGAAATACATCCAGGCTTCCGCCCTCTATGATCTTTATCAGAGCGTCTTTATTAAATATCCTCATCTCTCCCTTAAACTGGAAACGGAGGAGCACGCCTTCTTTTGCCCCGAGATCATAACGGAATTCATTGCTTTTCCTCAAAATAAAGATATTATGCGGGACCGATCTGTCTATTACATTCCAGACCTTTGCTGTCATCCCCTCATTATATCCCACAAAGACAAGATATTCATCCCCAACGCAGACTATTTCTTCCTGTTCTTCAGTTTCCCAATAATGCCTGTAGGGGACCGTTTTTAAGTCTGCATTGGATTTCCATTCCGCGATCTCTTCCCTTGTCATGGTACGCCGCTCTATCTGGCTGCGCGACATGGGTCTCCTTCCGCTAAGCGATCCCGAGTTTTCTTCCATCATTCAGATCCCCCTCTCTCTTCCCTGTACATCAGATCCATATTTATCATATCCAGATACGGAACAAACACATCCCTCTTCTTTGGCAGCACCCAGCTTTCATCAAGCTCGTCGTAACGGAAGCTCTTGCGTCCTCCGCTTTTTGCTCTTTCCCAGAAAGGCAGCATATCACGCAGTCTCAAATAATACAGCGTATCCTTTTTCGTATAGTAAATAAGAAAAAATGCCACACCCTCCTGTTTTTCGAAATCGCTCATGAAACGGACCTGATGATCATGTATATTTTGAAGGGAAAAAGTATCGCTTGCCGATTCCTTTGCATCGAAACATACAGGTATCCCCTGCACGGCTCCGATATAATCCACCGTAGATTTCTGATCGAAATATGCAAGCGTGATCTGTGAACTCTTCTTGTCGATCGTGATCGGCGTAATGGGTGTAGGGATCTTCTGAACCAGAGCCAGACCCGCATCCCTGTATTTCTCATTTGTCCTGTTTATCATATCCTCAAGGACAGATCCCCTGAGACCTCTTCCCGTCCATGTAGCCATCTGTTAAAACCCTGAGTTCAGATAATCCCTGATCTGTGGTATCTTCGCATCCGTTTCATCATATCCCTGATGATACAATGCTCCCAGCTTTTCCATATCGTCCTCAAGCCGTCCCACCTTTACCTCGCTTTCGGGACCCAGCAGAAACAGCTTTCCCTCATCCGAAAGCTTTTCCACCTCTTCAAACTGTCTGTTGCACATATCGTTTGACGTAACAAGGGTTTCTATGAATTCCGGATACTGATGGAAAAACAGCTCTGCCGCTCTCCTTTCTCCTGTACCCATGGGCGGCTTCCTGTATCCGCGTTCCCTTGTCCTTATTACGATTATTTTCTCGTATCCCTGCTCCATTGCCCATTCATAAGGAACCTTATCCGCGCATCCCCCGTCAAGATACGGCACTCCGTCCATTACCGTAGGCTTCGTCACAAACGGCATGGAAGCCGAAGCTTTAATGGCACGCCTTATCCCCTTGCATTTTCCTCTTTCAAAATATGCAGCCTTTCCGTTTTTCATATCCGTTGCTACCGCTATATATCTCCGGTCCTTTCTCCTGAAAGAATCCATATCAAAAGGCTCTATCTCGTTGAAAGTCTCAAAGAGGAATCTGAAATTTACTATGCTCTTATCCTCCCTTAAGGATCTCAAACCCACATATCTTCCGTCATGACGATATCCGAGATTGACCCTTGCGGAGCGTCCCAGCTGACCGGATACATAATTCATACCGCAAAGGGCGCCTGCGGAAACCCCTACGGTACACTCCATATTTATGCCTTCTTCCATAAGCCTGTCCATTACTCCGGCTGTATATACTCCTCTGAAGGCACCGCCCTCTGCCACCAGGCAGCCCTTTATTATACCGCCTGACGCACTCCCCCGGGGCAGATCATCATATCCCGAATAGATATTATCCGGCTTCTTCCGCGTCGGCTCTGCTGCCTTCTCACCGTTTACCTCGATGGAAGCCCTGAGTTCTTCCAGATCCTCCAGCTTTATCTCTTTCCTTGCGATCTCTATCTTAAGCTTTTCTATTTCAGTCTCAATCTTTTTTAACTTTTCTTCTCTGTCCATTTGCATCGATCTCCGTTTGAAATAAAAACGCATACTACAATAATTCAAGCGACATAAAAAATTGCGCTGCTGCAATTCCTTATGCCGCCTATATTCGCCTCATGCTATGCTTCCTGATATCCGTATGCCGTGCTTATCAGATGATCCGCTCTTTCCTGCGCGGCCTCAAGTGTGTCATATTCGTTATCGATTATCACATCCCCGGCACCTATGGTCACCACATATTTACCGGCTTCATAGAGATATATGATCTCATAACCGTATATCTCGGTCCCGGCCTGGCTCAGAGGATACCAGGTAAAGGACCCCAGACCTTCCATGGGTCTGAACCGCCTCATCCAATCTATCTTCACCTGTATTCCCTCTCCCCGGATATCAGAGCTCTTCGGTTGAAAGCATCTTCACACCGCTTTCCTCAAGTACAGCGGATGCCTTTTCGTTATCGTCTGTCTTTATGGCAATGGGAGCACCGGGACCGTCGATGGAAAGCCCGTAGATATAACTCACATTTATCCCTGCCCTATGTATATCCTTCATCACCTTTGCGAGACTGCCCACGGCATCAGGCACCACCACCGCTATCACATCATCCACACGGGCGGTGAATCCGGCATTTTTAAGTATATCCTTTGCCTTATCCGCCTCCTTTGTGATCAGACGCAGCACGCCGAATTCCGTAGTATCGGCAATGCTTGTTGAAAGAAGGTTTATTCCGTTATCAGCCAAAACTCCGAGGACGTCATCCAGACGCCCCTCTTTATTTTCAAGAAATACAGAAAGCTGTTTTATAAACATCTTCAATTCCCCCTTTGATATTAGCTGTAAAGCTTGCGCTTATCCGTAACATGCTTTGATTTTCCGTCAAAATGCTCAAGTCCGCCGGGTTCCATGAGACGCACCTTCGCATTAAGCCCTATGGCAGTCTTTAACTTATCATGTATCTCCTTTGAAAGCTTCTCAAGGCTCTTTACCTCATCGGTAAATGCATTCTCGGAAACTTCTACCTGAACTTCCAGCGTATCGGTATTATCCACGCGATCCACCACCAGCATATAGTGAGGTGTGGTGCCCTCAACGGTAAGCAGAGCCGCCTCTACCTGTGAGGGGAATACATTCACGCCGCGTATGATGAGCATATCATCGGATCTTCCGCGGAAGCGCTGTATACGCGCCATGGTACGTCCGCATTCACACTTATCGTATTCAAGGCGGGTAAGATCCTTTGTCCTGTAACGGATAAGAGGCATGCCCTCTTTTGTAAGATTTGTGATAACAAGCTCACCGTCGGATCCGGCAGGCTTATGCTCAAGTGTTTCAGGGTCTATAACCTCAGGAAGGAAATGATCCTCCCAGATATGAAGACCTCTGTGGTATTCACAGTCGCAGGCAACTCCCGGGCCGCAGATTTCGGTAAGACCGTAAATATCATGGGCCTTAATATGAAGACGGGATTCCATCTGATCCCTCATCTCATCCGTCCAGGGCTCTGCACCGCATATGGCAGTCTTTAATTTAATTTTATCCACAAGACCTTCTTTTTCAAGATCTTCAGCCACATGAAGCAGATATGAAGGTGTGCAGGCGATGGCCGTCACGTCACAGTCTATCATCATATCGATGAGTTTCTTCGTATTACCCGTAGACATGGGTAACACAAGGGCGCCCAGATATTCCGCTCCGTAATGAGCTCCCAGGCCGCCTGTGAAGAGACCGTAGCCGTAACCTATCTGTATCACATCATCCTTTGTAATCCCCGCCATGGCAAGGCATCTGGCGACGCATTCTGCCCATACATCTATATAACGTCTTGTATATACTCCGATCTTGGGTTTTCCGGTGGTCCCGCTGGATGCATGCACGCGCACAAGCTCGGAACGGGGCACCGCAGCAAGACCGAAGGGATATGTATCCCTCAGATCCTGGTAGGTGGTATAGGGAAGCTTTGAAAGATCCTCTATGCCCCTGATATCTCCGGGTTCAAGGCCTTTTTCCTGCATCTTCTTCCTGTAATATTCCACATTGTGGTACACTCTGTTTACAGTCTTTACAAGTCTCGCACTCTGAAGCGACTCCAGTTCGTCACGGGACATGCACTCCTTTGCTTCATTCCAGATCACCTTCTCATCCTCCTGTCATCTCTTTTTTGTCTTACAGCCGTTTGTAACAGCCATCGCAAGTAAATCTCCGTTTTCACCATAGGCTTTCACTTCGTAAAGGCATATATTCCTTCCATCCTTCACGATATCCGCCCTGCAGCTTATCTTTCCGCCTTTATATGCTCTTAAAAAATTCATCTGGGTACTCTGGGTAACAGTCACCGTATCGGATGAAAGATCGCAATTTTCAGCCACTGCAAAAGCAAAATCAGCCATGGTGCAGTATACCGCGCCCATAAGTGCTCCTACCGCATTAAGATGTCTCTCATCCGGAATAAGGGACACTTCACTGTGTCCCTTTTCCGCTTTTTCTATTATGATGCCCGTAGCTTCCGTGGCATATCTGTCTCCCTTAAAGAATTCCCTTATCTCCGCAAGTTCAGCCATATATCACTCCGCCTTAAGTCCCATTTCGAAAGCTTTTTTATTAAGATCAAGGAATTTGGCCGGCACGCATGCCTCTACGGCCTTTATCCATTCTTCTCCGCTTATATCCTTTATATATTTTGAAAATCTTCCCATAAGGACTATATTGCAGGCCTTTGCAGAACCTGCCTCTTCAGCTGTGGAAAGTGCATCAAAAGCATCCACTTCAGCACCTGCTGCCTTTATCTTTTCAAGAAGACCGGAAGGATATTCCACATTCCCCGCTATGACAGGCATGGGATCTATCTGCTGGGTGCTGGTTATTATCGTGCCGCCGGGCTTTAAGAACTGCGTATAACGCGCTGCCTCTAAAAGCTCGAAGGAGATTATATAATCAGCCCCACCCTTATCTATTATGGGGGAATTTACCTTGTCTCCGAAACGCACATAGGTCACCACGGATCCGCCTCTCTGGCTCATTCCGTGAACCTCGGACACCTTCACATCATAACCTTTATCCATTGCGGCTCTTCCGAGCACTCTGCTCGCAAGGAGCGTACCCTGTCCGCCTACACCTACTATCATTACACTTGTTATCATCTTACAGGCTCTCCTTCCATAGTCTCGAATGCATCAAAATGACAGAGCTCACTGCATACGCCGCAGCCGAAACATAATGTATTATCCACATGCGCGTGTCCGTCCTTAAACGAAATGGAAGGACAGCCAAGCTGCATGCAGGCTCTGCAGGAACGGCACTTGTCAGGATTTACCTTAATAGGAGGCTTCTTCTCCACGTATTTAAGAAGCGCGCAGGGACGTCTGCTTATGATCACGGAAGGCTCTGCTGCCGCAAGCTCTTCCTTAACTGCCTTGTCAGTCTCTGCAAGATCATAAGGATCCACCACTCTTACCCTGTTAAAGCCCATTGCCCTGCAAAGAGCTTCAAGGTCGATCTTTCCGGCAGGCTCGCCGCGCAGATTCTTTCCCGTGGTGGGATTCTGCTGGTGTCCGGTCATGCCGGTGATGGAGTTATCAAGAATGATAACTGTGGAATTGGTCTGGTTATAAGCGATATTCGCAAGACCCGTCATACCTGAATGCATGAAAGTGGAATCACCTATGACAGCCACTGTCTTCTTCTCGCTCTCTTCTCCCCTTGCCTTATTAAAACCGTGAAGGGAGCTTATGGACGCGCCCATGCACTCTGTGGTATCAATTGCTGAAAGAGGAGGCGTGGCTCCGAGTGTATAGCATCCTATATCGCCAAACACAGTGCACTTGTTCTTTGAAAGGGTATAAAAGAGACCTCTGTGAGGGCATCCCGAGCACATTGCGGGTGGACGTCCGGGCAGACCTTCTATCGCACTGCAGGCAGGCTTTTCTTCTCCGCCCAGAGCCGTTGATACAAGTCCCTGTGAAAACTCATCAATAAGAGGGAACACATCCTTGCCCGTCACCTCAAGTCCCAGTACTTTACAGTGATTTTCTATGATGGGATCAAGCTCTTCAACTACAGCAAGCTTTTCCACTGAAGCTGCAAAATCCTTTATAAGCTTTTCCGGAAGAGGATTTATGATGCCCAGCTTAAGAACGCTCACACTGTCCCCGAACACTTCCTTCACATACTGATAGCAGGTGGAAGAAGTAATTATACCGAGCTTATTATCCGTACCTTTCTCAACGCGGTTAAGTTCACTGGTCTCCGCGAATTCTATAAGCTTTCTTGTACGCTCCTCAACTATGGGATGACGCTTCTTCGCATTTGCAGGCACCATTACATATTTTGCAGCATCCTTAACATATTCCTTCATGGGAACATCGGCGCGCTCCCCTGTCTCTACTATGGACTGGGAGTGAGCCACTCTCGTGCACATCTTGATAAATACGGGAGTATCAAACTGCTCGGATATCTCGTATGCTTTCTTTGTAAAGTCCAATGCTTCCTGGGAATCCGAGGGCTCAAGCATGGGAAGCTTTGCCGCTATTGCATAATGCCTGGAATCCTGCTCGTTCTGGGAAGAATGCATGCCGGGATCGTCTGCAACCAGGATCACCATTCCGGCGTTTACACCTGTATAAGATATGGTAAAAAGAGGGTCTGCTGCCACGTTAAGTCCCACATGCTTCATGGCGCAATAGCTTCTCTTTCCCGCGCGGCTCGCACCAAAAGCCGTCTCCATTGCCACTTTTTCATTGGGAGCCCATTCGCAATATATCTCATCATATTTTGCGGCCTCCTCTGTCGTTTCAGTGCTGGGCGTTCCGGGATAGGAGCTGGCAACGCATACGCCGGCTTCATAAAGCCCCCTTGCCACAGCCTTGTTTCCAAGCATCAGTTCTTTCATTTGATTACCTCGTTTTCTTTCAAGCTGCTCTTTCCTTATTTCTTCCGCGCCCCGCATTTCCCACAGGGCGTACTGCATGATATTTTACACCAAATCAGCATCATATTAAAGAGAATTATTATTCCTCTACCTTTATCACACCGTCAAGAATATAGTGAAATGAAGGCGATGAAGCTTTTTCATTTTCGGGATATGCATTATTAAGGTCCCAGGTATCCGAAGGATCATAAGGGTCGTACCCAATATAATCTCCCTGAAATACTGCTATTTTTCCTTTTTCAAGATCCGCGACGGTCTCATTTATCATTTCGGCGGTATTATCTGCAGCGATAAGGTCATTTAAACCAAGGAGAACCACCCAGTCATGCTCGAAACCCGCTCCGGCATCATTCCCGTTTATCGATGCATGCATATTTTTTTCGATCTTCCGCTTATTTAAAACAGCATCCACGGCCTCAAGCATATAAGGCTCCCAGTTGATCCTGCTGCTGATCAAAGACGTTGTGGGGGCCACATCGATCATGCTCTGGCTGTATCCCACATGATATACCCGCGTTCTTTCCGCCGCCTCTTCGCAGGCAACTGCCGGCCCTATGGTATCGGAATGCTGGGAAATTAGCACACAGCCATCTTCTATCAGTTCCTTTGCGATGCGGTATTCCTTTGTGTAATCGCCCCAGGTCCCCGTATATTTTACGGTCATGACCGCGGTAGGAACCTCTTTTCTGATGCCCATGAAAAAAGCAGTATATCCCGAGATCACCTCCGAATAAGGAAATGCAGCCACATATCCTATCTTTGCATCCTCCGGGGAAAGCTCACCTTTTTCTATCATTTCCTTAAGCTTCATCCCCGCAACTCTGCCTGTTACGTACCTGCCTTCATATATATGTCCCATGAAGTTATGATAATTATCAAGTACCGGCTCAGCATTTGCATTATCGCCTGTTGCCTGGCAAAACTGAATTTCAGGATATTCCTGTGCAAGCTTTTTTGCAGTCTCCTGATATCCGTAGCTGGTGATAAAAATGAGTTCACACCCCTCATCCGCAAGCATTCTCATGGCATGCTCGCAATCATCTTCGGGAACATTGCTCTTGACGATCGTTTGCACCCGATCTCCGTATTTTGCCTCAATTGCATGCTGTGCACGTACAAAATTGTACGTATACGGCACGCTTTCATCCATGTTATATATGAATCCGACCTTTATCATCCTGTCTTCATCAGTCCCACCCATAAGATTTTTAAGTATCCCGCAAAAAAGCAGTATCAGTGCACAGGTGATACAGGTGCATAAAAGTATTCTTTTATCCGGATTTTTCATTCTTCTTTTCCTCCAAACACGCTGTCATCCCTGTATAAAGAGTCCACATCGATCTTTTTTTCTTCGATCAGTTTCAGGAATATATCCAGGAGTTTCGGATCAAACTGTGTTCCTCTTCCCTTGATCAGCTGATCCATAACCTGGGAAAAATCCAGCTTTTTTCGATATACACGGTTTGCGGTCATGGCATCAAATGCATCCGCTATACCTATGATACGTCCGTAAAGGGGAATATCATCGCCCTTTAAGCCCTCAACATATCCTGTACCGTCATATTTTTCATGATGATATCTGGCTCCTTCCACCACATTTTTTACCAGAGTGAAATCCGCAAGTATCTTTGCGCCTTCCGTCACATGCGTCTTCATTATTTCGTATTCCTTTTCATTTAAAGGCGCAGGCTTATTTAACACGCCATCCGGTACGGCGATCTTTCCTATATCATGCAGCAGAGCAGCTTTTCTTAAGTTCTCACATTCTTCTTTGCCAAGCCCTAACTCCTCTCCTATCAGAACAGAATACTCCGAAACACGTTTGGAATGCTGTGAAGTATTTACATCCTTGGCATCGACTGCACGTGCTATAGCTAAAACAGTTTCATTTCCCATGCGTACCTGTTCTCTGGAAAATTCCAGTTCTTTTCTCTGGAATTCCAAAGTAGTCTGCAACTGTGTCCTTACAAGAAACCAGGTTAACCACGCTACCGCCAATACACCTACAATGATCATATACCAGTGAAAAAATCGATTGTCCTGTATCTCTTTTTCTTTTGTCAGATTATAAGAACTGATCTCCTTTATCTCACCTGTCGACTGATCGATCACGGAAAGATTGAACACATAATCCCCCGAAGGGAGATTGGTATAAACAATACTGCCCAGTTCACTCCGACGCAAAACTACGGGTTCCGGATCGACTCCAACCAGCTGATAACTGACTTGCGGATCTTCAATGGAATAGTTGATCACTTCGGGAAAGATCTCTATCTTGGTTGTATCACGGTCAATATTAAAATCGATGCCTCTCTCAATGTAATAAGGCACATCATCCTGCTTTATGGATGAAACCATCATACGATACGGGCGGCGGACGCTAAGATATTCCGACATGTTCAGCTTAAGAACGCCGCTGTCGGTTGAGAGAAACAGACATCCGTCATCATCACGGTAATTCCATGCATTGGCGGTCAGGGAAGATGTAAGTCCCTGTTTTGAATCAAGAAGCTCCGGACGTGTCGATTTTTTATTTGCAAGCAGTTCATCTCTTGTTGTCACGTAGATCCCTGCACTTCCAAGCACAAATACTCTTCCATCTTCAAAGAATGTAATGTCATAATTATTATAATAGGGAAATTTGTCCAGCTTGCGGATATTATATTCTTCATCCATATAGCAAAGGCCGTTGCTTGTGACAATAAATACACCCTTTCCCTCGGTATCCCCGACTATCCTTAAGATAACTCCCGAGCTTAAGCCATCCGCACGCGAGATAACCTTCACTACTTCTTCATTCTCGATAACTGCGATACCATCCCCGTCCGATCCTGCAAAAAGAATCCCGTCTTCGCGTTCAAAAAGACAAAGGATCATGGCATTTACCAGTCCGTCTCCGTAACGTAATGTTTTTACGATCTTCCCGTTCTTCAAAAAAGATACACCCGTATCTCCGGCCGCTGCGATAGTACGATCCGAAAGCTCCAAAACCACTCTTGTCCAGTCTCCGAAGGTTCCTTCCGAACTGTTGTAATAATGGAAACTTCCGCCGGTATGTACTTCCATCAGCCCACGGCCGTAGGTGCATATCCACAGATTCCCATCCCTGTCCTTTTTGATACATCGGATACGAACACCGTCAAGTTCCTCGCATAATTCATTTCTTATATATTTCTTCCCGCTGCCGTCTATTATATCCAGGCCTTTGTCCGTTCCGACATAATATTGTCCGTTCCATTTTTCCGTGGCATTTACCACCTTGCCTTCCAGGCCGGCCGCAACATACATATTGGAAAAAACCGAAAGAGACATCCGCATCAGTCCCAGCCTTGAAGATGTAAACCAGAAATTCTGCTGATAATCCATTAACATATGATCTATCGAATTATCAAAACCATTCGAATTGATCCTTACAAAACTGCGTCCGTCCCAGTATCCGATTCCGTTATCGGCGCATACGAAAAATCCTTTTCCATACTCGTAGATGTTATTTATATAGCTGAATCCCTCACAGCGGATAGTGCCTGTCTGTTTCAAACATGATCTGCTTTCACCCGGGCTTATGCTGTAACGTAAGATCCTGTCTCCGGCAGTGCCGACATAAAGGCTTCCGTCAGCTCCGAATCTGGCAAAAGTGCAGGGATCATCTTCTTTAAAAAATGAATCTATCACTTCTTCATCCTTCAGGATAAAAAGTTCCCCGGAAGCTGTTACTGCAGCAACAAAGCCCCTCTCATCCGCATTCATGGATGAGGCGTATTTTACCTCGGGGATCTCTTTTTTTACCATGAGACCGCCGTTTAATGTCACCGTCTGAAGACTGCCTGACGTTCCTATATAATAAAGACCATCCGCCCCCTGTACGATGCTTCTTACCGATCCGGAAGCCAGTCCTTCTTCTTCATCCAGAACATTGGATATTTTTTCGTTTATACAGATCGATATACCGTTGTCATTTGTTCCTATCCAGAGACGTCCTTCGTTATCCGTATAAAGACAGTTTACATTATGAACAGATTCAAAATCCTGCATCAGCCTGAAATCAGATCCGTTATATCGATAGAGTCCCGCGTAGGTTCCAAACCATATGATACCGTCCTTTGTCTGGGCTATATCATTTGCTTCTCCGCAGGGCAGTCCGTTTTCAGCGTTATAAACAGTCTGGACATAAGAATCAAAATCAGGAAGCGTATCTTCGGATGCTGCCAGACCCTGCAGAGCAGGCAGAGCAGCAAGAAGTCCTGAAAGTATAAGCGTCAGAATGATATTATTTCCTTCATCCAGTCTGCCTGCAATACGCTCTTTCGCCTCTTTTCTACGTTTTCTCCAAAATCGCAATAATCCGTAAAAAACCGCCATTAATATCACTTTGTCAAGAAAGTCCACATAGAATTCTCCCAATACGGAACCCATGATATGATTAAAATTCTGTTCATCCAGGAAATGTATCACTCCGTCTCCCCATACGTTACCCGTTTCTCCCTCCCAGAAAAGCCAGTTTAACCACGAGGATATAATTCCGGATGCAAAGGTTATGAGCACACTGCTGGAGATCGCTCCAAAAAAACTATCCATCCAGCGGCGTCTCGCTGCCACCCCTGCAATGATACCGATCACCATACTTACCGGAGCATAATAAGATGACATGACATCATAAAAACCAAAAGCAAGATTCGTCGTGATACCCACAACCGCTCCGCATAAAGGACCTGCGGCATAAGCCATAAGGACTGTACCGTAAGCATCCATCCAAAGCGGAAGATTAAATTTTTGAGCAATAAATTTACCGGCGCAGTTTATCACCACGCAGAACAATGCAAACAATGAAATTTTTATTGAACTCCAGTTTTTCATTCTCCCTCCGGAAAATCAAGCCGCAGCTTTTGTCGCTTCCTATATATTACAAAACGCCCTCCCGAAATAATTTCCCGGGAGGGATATAAGGCATGTGTGAAAATGCCATTTTCAACAACTTCTATCTCCACAGATTATATCCCCTTCAGATCATGATTTCCATATCAGAATCATGGTCAACCCTTTATTTGACATGATTCCTGCCTTAATTATATAATTACATGTTTTTGTTGTTATGTTACGGCAGGTACTTCAATGCACCTTTTCGCAACAGATCACACACCCATAGAGAGAGGAGATAGAAAATGGGAAATTTTTGCAAGTTCTGCGGCAAGCCCTTAACCGACGGGCGCTGCGACTGCGCGGCATTTATTGCCGCAAACCCGGTACAGACACCCCCTGCACCCGAAGTGTCAAATACAGATACTTCAGCTCAGCCAAATGATCCGGGTCTTTCATTTCAGAATCAGGCAGGCCCTGCTACTGAATCTGCCCCTCAGATGCAGTACGGAAATGCAGGTACGGTTCCTGTAAGCCCCATTGGCAGCCAGTTAACATCCATCATCAAGGGCGGTCTTACAAGACCCGTTACCACGGGGCTTTATATGAGCAAGACCACCGATACCGCCGGCCTCATATTCCTTGGCATATATGCCGCAATACTCTTCATCATGTCTTTCATCACAGTAAAGCTGGCATTAGGTAAAGAGCTCGGAAGATTCTTTGAAAAATTCTATGCTCCCATAGCTTTATACGTAATGTTTGCAGCGGCTTTAGCCGTTGTCAGCAAAGCTGTGACGGCATATGTCTTCGGTAATAAATATGATACTGCGCGCACATCTTTTGTCACGCTGCTTACCAGATTCTGCACAGCCTGCGTGATACCCGCAGCACTTACGATAGTCTCACCCATATTCGGTAAGCTTACTGTTCTCATTGTCATCCTGGCTATCGGCATATGGACTGTTTACAGTGATATCATCGTTGCCGAGTATGTAAATGCAGGAAAGTCAATGAAGCTCTGGGCAATACTTGCCGGAGAGGCTCTTTCCTATCTCTGCAGCTTTATCTGCACCAAGGTATTCCTCTCAAATGTTGCGGATATCTTCACATCACAGATAGGCGACCTGTTATCGGGACTCATAGGTTTTTAAGGTCAGAAAGGAGAAACAATGGGTAATTTTTGTAAATATTGTGGAAAACCACTCACAGACGGAAAATGCACCTGTGATCAGTTCATACAGGCTGAAGGCTCTGCTTCAACCGTAGCAGTAACCGGCAGCACTCAGGATAATGGCATCCCGAACGGTTTCGCGGGCGCAGCTCCCGTACCTCCCGTTGACCGCAGCGTTGTAACCGGAAACCTCGGCACGGATTTTATAAATCTTTTTATAAGATCCATAACTGATCCTTTTGATACTGCTGCAACGGTTCCGGAAAATAATCTTAAAGCTGCAGGCATAATAAAGGATATTTTCGCTGCAGTGATAATACTTCTCGTATGGATAGCCACAAAGCCAAACTCGATCGTGTCAGGCCTTACATCCATGAGTAAAGATGCACAGCTCGGTCTCCTCATCGGAAGGATATTTGCAGCTGTCATGACAGGATTGCTCTTTATATTCTATTACTGGTGTTTTTCACAGATAGTTTATCTGATCGGAGGAAACAAAACCATAAACCGCAAGCTCTTCATGGGCAGGATAAATACCTGCATGGGACTTCCCATGGTTTTAGCGGTCCTTGCATTCGTAGGTTCTGTTTTTTCACCCAAGCTCCTGAACTTATTCCTGACACTTATGTTTGTGACGCTTAACGCACTTACCATCCTCACCACATACTACACCATGACGGTGGACGGAAAACTCGACAGGGATAAAGCAGGCTTAAAGACAATGTTCTCCTGCGTCATCACTCCCGTAGTATTTGTACTGGTGATAGCTCTGGTGGTAATGCTCTTAACCTCAGGAATAAGTAACTGATCATTTTATAAAAAAGAAAGGACAACATTATGGAAAAGAATAAGAATCTAATCCCTGCGGTGATAGCAACCGTGATCGCCATCATAGCCTTAGTGATCACATCTTCGCTTACATCCGGCGGATTTAAAGGACCCTCAAAGACAGCTTATGCCTTTGCAAAGGCTGTAGCTGACGGGAATTTTGACAAAGCACAGAAATACATGTCTTACAATTTAAACGACCTTATGTCAGACTTAGGTTTCGGAGGCAAAAAAATAAACAGTGAAAATGTAAAAGACCTTATAGGTTTTGAAGGAATTGATAGCATAAAAGAAATACTTGTTTCAGATCCCGTTTATGACAAGGAAGATGAAAACGAAGCAAGGGTAAGCGTCACTATCCTTTTTGAGGACGGAACCGCAGACACAGAAAGCCTGAATCTCACAAAAGCAAGCGGAAGCTGGCTCGTGGAAATATTATAAGGAGGAGCTGTCATGAATAAAAGATTTAATAAAAAACTGCTGCTTAGCGCCATACTTATAATGCTCTTTGCACTCACCGGCTGCGGCGGAGCATTAAATACCGAACTTACAGTAAATGATGACCTTTCCGGAAAAAGGGTGATGACCTATACCGCGGACTGTCATGACCAGGATAGTTATTTCAAGGGTGATTATGCCTCTGCAAGATCCGTTATCGCAAAAAGCTGTCCCGACGGCTTAAAGCTTGATGACAGATCCACCGATGACAATATAGAACTTGTTTTCACTCTTGAATTTTCAGACATCGACGAATACGCACACAAGGTACGCTCTATAATCGAAGCAAGCGGCAAAGATGCACCGGAGACCCCCATTGAATATATGGCACCCTCTTCGGTCTTTGCTACAGGCATAAGCTACAAGGAAAATTTCACCTCCGAAGATCTGATGAACTGGTTCCAGGATACGCTTGTTAACGGAGGATATGTAAGCAGCGGAGACCGCGGAAATATCTACTATAAGGGAAAGAACTATCAGAACAATATCTGCGGAAATGAGGACACAAGCTCAAGAGTAAATATTAATACGATATCCTACCTCGCATTAAACGGCATATCCTATACTACCGGTTTCAACAGTGACGGTACCTTTGACAGAGAGATACGTGTTGATGTACCCCAGGCTTCCATGGATCTTAAGGAAGATGAAATTAAAGAATTCCTTGAGAGTTCAGCATCCGGAAAGATAAGCTCAGACTGGTCTTTTGAAAACGGTGTTAATGTCTGCACTCTTACGGGTACGGGCTTAAGCGCATCAGAGATGGATGAATGGATGGATTCCTTCTACGGCGAGAACGGTGACTGGTTCTCCGTTATGGACGCTGAAGAAGATGATGATGATGACGAAGAAGATGAAAACGCCATTCCCAATTATTTTGAGGACCGCACAAGAGTAGTCGAAAACTTCCGTTTCGACAATTACGTATCCAACCAGTACAACGAAGTAAACTTTACTTACAATGCACCTGCGGAAGGCCAGTATGATGGCAAATATAAGACAGGTGATAATGATCATACACTTTATACTTATCCCGGAAGCGGCTCTGATGAGAGCATGCAGCTCTTCACATCATACACCACTTCCGTAGAAGCGGATTATGTTTACACACACAGCTTCTTCATGGATTCCGCAGAGATCACTCTTAACGTAAAGAGAAAAGGCATTACAAGAAATGTAAAACTAAATTTCGGCGCATTGAGCGATGAACGCAGACAGAGGCTCTCTTCCGATCTTGAAGCAGCCATGCCCGAAAAAGGCATGAAGCTTAAGAGCTGCGAGGCAAATGAAAACAGCGGAGTAACGGTAGAGATCGAAACCGAAAGCAGTGATTCCGATGACAGCGAGCTTTATAAGAGTGTCTTCGGCGTATCAAATAAGCTTGCGGTATCAAGAAGCAGCAAGGCGCCTCTTGCAGCATCAAGGATAACAAATGTTGACGACCGCTTTGACTTAAGCCGTTTCGCATCCGGAAACATTCCTTCCGTAACCTATACCATCAAGGGCGTAGGTAAGGAATTAAAGTTTAATAAGGATTCAGATAAGAAAAAGGATAAGGATGAAGGCGAAGATAAGGAAGCATCCGATACCATTACAAGAGAAGGAAAGAACTACGTAAGAACCTATACCGATCTTGATGCCGGTACCAGGCTTGAAAACAATGTTACCGGTACGACATCAAACTTCTTTGCAATACTGCTCTGGATAGTTACAGCAGCGCTCATTGCTTTTGCGGCATACCGCATCTTCCTCTTTGTAAAAGAAGCAGCTGCAAACCGTCCCGCAAAGCCCGCTCCCGCTGCAGGCGCAGCACAGCCTCCCTACGGCGTGGCAATGCCCCAGGGCAGCAATCCTTTCGCAGCTGCACCTCAGACACAGCCTGCTGTAGAGCCCGTGAATACATCTTCTGAAGCACAGCCTGCTGCAGAGCCCGGGAATACAGCTTCTGCAGGCGCAGCACAGATGAAACCCGAAAGCGCTGTAAGATTCTGCGCAAACTGCGGAAATAAGCTTGACGCTGATGCAAAATTCTGCGACAGCTGCGGCACACCGGTAGAGTGATATAGAAAGCATGCATATAAAAAACGGGGCGAAAGCCCCGTTTTTTTAAACCTCTTTTTACTTCAGCCTGTACCCAAGCTCAGCATAGCTTATGGGAACCTCTATAAAACCTGAGGAAAACGGTCCCAGTTCATATGGATAGAATATAAGTGTTATCCCATCCTGTCCGTATTCCACGTAAGATATTTCTATACCTGCACTTTCATAGGCCTGGGTGTATACCGCATCCTCATCTTCCGCAAAGAATAATTCGGGTTCCTCCTCATAAACCTTCCGTGTTGCAGTTGCGGCTATCTCCTTGAATTCCTGTTCACTGCCCTTGAAGATATCTTTGAATTCAATCTTCTTTCCGGTTTCAAGATCAAAAAGAAGCTCATTTCTTTCAGGGTATCCGTGAGCGCCGCCGCCGTACCAGTATCCGGACATATCTATTGCGATATAATGGCCGGCTAATATGTGCACATCGCTTACCCTGTCCTCATCCGTCTCGCAGTACATATATGGCGCATCAAGATGTTCTTCACATTCACTGTCATCAACCTCGCCCGGAATATTTTCATTGTCTATGTCATTCTTATTATCCGAATCAAAGATTTCTTTAAGCTGTTTATTTATCATATCAGCCTTGTCCGAATATTTTTTATCCAGGACAAAACATTCCCTGTAATACTCTCCTGTAGTGATACCGCAAAAGGGGCACTCATATTTTGCGGTCCTGTATTCTATTTTTCCATAGGTTAATGCTGCAATCTTATCAATGACACATTCCGTGGGAGCAGCTTTTCCCGTCTCCGTATATTTAAACCATTTAAGCTCATTTCCGGATATATTCGCAAAATACAGGCCATCGGGAAGTATGGTAAAACCTTCATCCGCAGGGCTTATATTTACTCCCGGCATAGTACCCGCACTGTAAAGCTCCGTATCCTTACCGCTTGCGGTATCATAAGTACAGACATGAGTCACATACATATTGAATTCTTTTACCTGATCGTAGCTGTAATAGATCTTTCCCTCATAAAAACCCAGCGTGTTCAGTCCGTACTTCGGCTCTACCAGCACTTCTCTGCTGCCGTCATTCATATTGAGTTTTACGATCTGCTGTCCGTCAGTGCCCTCTTCACTTGTTGTAAGATACAAACAATCCCCGTCACGGAAATTTATATTGTAGAAATCATTTTCAATCCCGTTTACGGGAATCATCACGCCATCCGGAAGTAGCCTTTGACAGGATCCTTCAATATCGGCTATAACACAGCCTCCATCCTCTTCAGCCCTTGTGATACTGCAGTCATACAGACCATGCATACCCAAACTGTTTCCGGGTATGGCTTTTATTGTATTGCCTGCTCCCGATATCACATCCCTGTATTCAAAATCTGTCTCCGTATAATGTGTGCTGCCTTCTTCATTTTCAAAAACACACTCAAAAGGTTTCCAGTCTTTATCAGTCACTGTGATGCAGAGCTTTCCGGCAAAAGCATCCACGTATTGCACATTGTAGCCTGCAGGGAAAGATTTGATGAGTTCAATCTCTTCCTTTGCAGGATCATATGCGAAAACCGTATAAAGCGAATTATATGCTTCATCCGTTTCATAAAGAACATATATGATATTGCTGCCGTCTGCACATTTGAAGTAACAGTTACTTATATCCGTGCCGTCAAGCTTCTCCGGATGCTTTTCCGTATCCCAAAAACCAGCCATATTTCCATTTTCATCAAGGAAATAGCAGATTTCTGAATCATTGTAAAAATCATACAGATAATTCACAGGCTTTATATCTGCAGCTTCCTCCGCAAGGGCTTCAGACACTGAATCCCCTTCATTTCCGGAAACTGACGCCGCATCCGCACGGCCCTCAGATACGCCCCCCTCTTCTATGACTGAAAGAGCAGGCTCTGATGTATTTCCGTTCCCGCAGGCGGTGAGAGACGCCGCAAGGATCGCAATGATAAACAGATTTTTTCTTTTCATAATAAGCCCCTTTACCACACTGCTATTCTGTCTTCCGGCGCAAGGTACATGCCATCACCCTGAACAATCCCATAAGTATCATAGAACTCATCAAACTGCTGCACTGTTACATTTCCGCGCAGATATGCAAGTGGATGCGGGTCCGTAAGTGCTGACGATTCAGCTCTTTCCACAGTCTCAATGCTGGCCCACAGATGCACATTTGCCTCAAAAAAGGCCTTGTAGTCAAAATCATCAACCTCTTTTGACATAAGGAGCATGCATTTTAATCCGGCCATGTCAGCTATTGCCTCTGACTGAACGATCTGACCCTGATATGGAGTTCCGTCATCAAAAGCCACTACATTATCATAATAGTTAATAAGTTTCTGTGCGCGCTCATCAAACGCATTCCTATCATCCTCTGTCCACCAGTCATTGAGATTACCTTCGGCATCATACTGTGCGCCGTATGTATCGAAGGCGTGGCTTATCTCATGCCCGATCACAGCTCCGATCGCTCCATATTTCTGTTCTGTGGTCATATCCTCTGAATAGGTTGCGTCACAGAAGAAACCGGGAATGATATTTATGGAATTGTCGCTCCAGCTATAGAATGCGTTTGTTTCAAGGATGTCGATACCCCAGATCTCCTTATCTACTTTTCCGTTTATCCGGCTGCGGCTCTGTTTATCCAGCGCACCGTAATAATCTGTCACAGCCTGAAAATACGTACCGCCTTCAGACTTTGGCGTCACATGGAAAATAGAATAATCTTCCCATTTGTCCGGATATACCGCATGGATCTTTATATTATCAAGCTTATATTTGGCAGCTTCCCTTGTTTCTTCTGTAAGCCATTCTTCCGTATCGAGCATCTGCCTGTAGGTTGCTATGCTGTCTTCACACATTTTCGTTATATCTGCTTTCATTCCGGCATCAAGATATCTGTCTATATATATTCTTGCAAAACTGTCAGGAAAGAGGCTTCTTGTTTCACTGTACGCCAGTTCCTCATCCGATTTGCTCTCATCTATACCGGAATAGATTCTTGATAACTCCTGCTCTTTTCTGTAAGCATCTTCATCAAGATAGTCAATATACTTGCTGACATTTGCAACTAAAAGGCTTGCCTTGAACTCATCTACATTTTCTTCGGTATAGATTTCATTAAGCCCGGTTATGCTCTCCGGCCATTCCACATCTATAAGTTCAGACTCTGCCCATCCGTATTTTTCCATATATTGAACAAGTGGAAAATCAGGCGACATTTCCGCAAGATCTTTCATCGTGACCATATTGATGGATTCATTGATATAAGACGGATCATACTGTTCAAGAAGTGTTTTCTGCTGTCCTGCCAGTTTTTTGTCAAGATCATATGCTTTGGTCAGTGTATCCTGTATCTCTTCTTCACTCATTCCAAGCCTTTCCAGCATATAGGACGAGCAGCCATCCACATATTCCCTGGTCCTTTTGCCATTTTCCGTAAGTTCCGTATATTCGGCTCCGTCACCGAGGAGCAGCGATGGCTTATAGATCTTTACCTCATAGAGGTTTGAATCTTCCGAATTGATCCCAAGCCCTACCGGAAGTATAAATGTAAATCCATATTCATAATTTAAATCTGACAAAAGGAACTCTGTCAGATCATCTCTTGTCTCTATAGAATTTATAGCATCTACCAGTGGTTTGATAGACGTAAGTCCTTCCTCATTGCGTCCTTCCCAGTCTAATGAGAGCTCATAATAATTCTTTATAAGATCCGCATCATCACCGCCTATGCTTTCATCATTAAGAATATCAATACATCTCGTTTTAACTGTCTCCATTGCATCAAGGTACGGAGCTTCAAGCGGATATCCCGGACGCAGCTTTGACTCTCTTAACCAGTCACAGTTGGTGGCAAAATAGAAATCATCTTTATAAGAAGGAACATCCTCCATATCTGCCATACCAATGATATTTGTATTTACCCAGGGTTTCATAACCGAAGGATCCATCGGAAGCCCTGTGTCAGCCTGGACAGTCTCAGTGGGCGCTGTATCCTCACTGACTACAGGGACTTCAGCTTCCGTCGGTTCCGTTTTTTCTTCTGCGGGCGGTGTTGTTGCTGTGGTTCCGCATCCGGTCATAGCGGTGAAGCTGCTAAGTGTCATTACGGTACTTAAAAGTCCTCCTGCCATTCGTTTAAACAATTTCTTTGATCTCATTTTTCTCCCTCTGCTTTCTTAGTTGATCGGTATTATCTTTGCTGTTTTTCGCATAATACCCTGTAATTATACAAATTTCCCCATAAAAATGCCAATCCCGGTACGTATACTATACAGAAGGGGAAAAAAAGTCCCCGGCACAACAAAAAATCTTATAAATCCTTTGCAAACGCAAGGAATACTTAAAAAAGGGAGGAATATCATATGAAAAAGAGAGTATTTGCTTTGATAATGTGTTTTACGGTTCTTGCGGGAAGCATCACAGGGTGCGGAAATTCCGGCTCTGCCAATCCGGGTGTAACACCTTCCGTAAGTGCAGGTCAGACCGGTGAAGACGGCAGATCTGCCGGGAATACAGACAGCCGTGATTTCTCGGCATTCGACAAGGATGAACAGCTTCCCTCTGAAGAAAAAATATCTGAATACATGGCATCGATATACGGCGATGATTCCGACAGTTTATCCGGAAGGCTGTTTGGCCGGACCGCAGGAAAATACAAGACACAGTCTTCTGCAGGAGCAGTCATGACTGAAGCAGTGGCCGAAGCAGAAAATACGATGGATTCAGCCATGGCAGCGCCCAATTTATCCGGCATGAACAGCGTGTATACGGAAGAATGGGATAAGCCGCTTCCTGATTTTAATACCGAAGAGTATAATTCCGTGGACGAAAACGGATTCCAGAGAACTTCCGTATCACCTCTTTCCACCTTTGCAGCCGATGTGGACACCGGTTCCTACAGCAACTTAAGGCGCATGATAAACGAAGGATACAGACTAAACGACATTCCTTCCGGAGCTGTGCGTGTGGAGGAAATGCTCAATTATTTCGATCACTCATTAAGTGACAGTGACATCTCGGATGGCGCATTTTCCGTAAAGAGCGAGCTTGGTGACTGCCCGTGGAATAAGGATAATAAACTGCTCATGATGACGGTACAGGCAAACAGGAAGAGCTCACCCTATACCGGAAGCAATTATGTTTTCCTGATAGATACCTCGGGATCAATGTCCACAGAAAATAAGATAGACCTTGCCATAACATCCTTTAAGAAATTTGCAAACACACTTACCGCTTCAGATAAAGTGTCTGTGGTAACATATTCAGGCTCCTCCGAAGTACTCCTTGAAAACGCTTCCGGAACAGATGAAAGTGCCATAGACGAAGCGCTTGATAAAGCATATATGCAGTGCTATTGCTACGGCGGCGGCACCAACGGTTCCGGAGGTATAGAAGCAGCATATAAAGCTGCGGAAAAGAGCTACATCGAAGGCGGTAATAATCGTGTGATAATAGCATCTGACGGAGATATGAACCTCGGCATATCCGATCAGTCGGGGCTTGTGGATCTTATAACAAGGAAAAAAGAATCCGGCATTTTCTTAACCACCCTGGGCTTCGGAAACGGAAATTATTCGGATGCAAACATGGAACAGATCGCAGATGCCGGAAACGGAAATTATTATTATATCGACTGCATGAATGAAGCTAAGCGTGTACTCTGTGAGAAGGCTGCCCAGTCCTTTATCACAGTTGCAAAGGATGTTAAATTCCAGCTTGAATTTAACCCCGCTGCAGTGGATGGTTACAGACTTGTCGGATACGAGAACAGAAAAATGGCTGCAGAGGATTTTAAGGATGATACTAAAGACGGCGGTGAAGTGGGCGCAGGTGCTCAGGTGACCGTTATGTACGAGCTGGTCCTTAAGGACAGCGCCTCCGCAAGCCTTCCGGATGATATAGATCTCAAATACCAGGATAAAGGAAACTTAAGCGACGCAGCTGCATCCGGCGAATTATGTACACTTGCAGTAAGATATAAAGAGCCTGCAGGCGATACAGGCACTGAAGAAACTTATCCGGTATTTGCATCTTCTGATGATCCTTCGGCTGATTTCCTCTTTAGCTCGGCTGTGGCTGAAGCTGCTCTTGTCATCACCGACAGTCAGTATAAAGACGATGCAAGCATAAGCGCCGCTGCAGAACGCGCCGCATCTTATGCGGAAGGAGATAAGTATAAAGAAGAATTCGCAGAGCTGATGAAGCAGCTGTATTAAAAAGAAGGGGGCTGTTACACTCTTTTAGTGTAACAGCCCTGTCTTGTCTGCTTTATCTTATGCGATTCGACTGTTCCAGTCTGATCAGTATATTTTCCTTAAGAATGAATGTCTTTGCGAGAAGCTCATTCATTGAAGTGATCTCCTGTTTTCTGTGTTCCATGTATGTATCAAAGAAAACATTCCAGAATCTTGCACATTCAGCCTGTGAAAGTCCGAAGTTATCATTACAATACCCCGGTGCCTTCTTCTCCAGAGCGACAAGCGATGCAAATAAAGCCTGTAAATCAAATATGCCATGGCCGCAGGCGCTTCCGGACATATCGAGCAGCAAAAGCTCATCCCCCTGCACCATCACGCTGTTTAAGTTGATATCTCCATGTACATATGTACGGCTGTCCTGAATGGATGATATCAGGTTTTCAAAGACCTGAACGTTTATATCTTCCGGGGAATCGATCAAAGTAAACCACTCCCTGTATCTGTCCTTGATATTGGGGAGCTTACCTTCCGGAACACGAGTTGAATGCAGTTCCTTTAAAAGATTTCCCAGCATTGTTGCATATTTATCAAGTTTATCGGGATTTTGTTTTATCAGGAACGCAAGTGATGACATTTCTGCCTTTTCAAATACTATCCCGTATCCCTGTTCACATTTCACCACATCATAAGGAATAAGAGTAGGGACCCCGCAGGCAAGAGCGGTCTGCGCATAGTTTCTTTCCTTCTTTATTTCATCCAGCGATATATTTCTGCCATACAGCTTGAACATCTCATCATCAGACAGCTTATATATCTCGCCATTCAGGGCAGAGCTTATTTTTTTGCACCCGTCAAGAGAGATCATACGCATCTGTCTTTCGATCTCAAAAATATTATCAAAGCCGGTAACATTGAATATATCAAATATTTCATCGGATACGTTGAGGATCTTTATGTTCTTTGGTATCTTCTTTTTTATCTTAAGTAAAACACGCAGACCCGCGCTGGATATGTAATCAAGCTTTTTGGCATCAAAAGAAATATCTACATTATCCATAAATTTTATGATATCCAGTATTTCTGATTCCACCTTTGATGCGCTTCCGGAATCAATACGACCCTCGAGATATATGGTCAGAGCGCCATTTGTAAAATCACTTTTCATCCTTTCCTCCCTGTCCGGTACGTTTTGCCTTACGGATATCCTCTAAAAGATTTTCAGCTTTTATACGATAAACAGGTTTCAGCTCTTTGACCTGCAATGCCCTCAAAGTATATACCGAAGCACTTCCCAGATCATCAAGCCAAAAAGCCAAAACACCCATAAGATAATAAAACGTCGGCTCATCTATTCCGCATATAGGAAAATCCTCTGTAAGCTGAGCCTCTTTAAAATTCTCCACTGCATGAGCAAGCATCTTAGTCTCTTCGCTGCGGCTCATCATATCACTTTCCGCTACGCTTTCACCGGCAGCTTCCCTGTATTCACGCCAGCCCCTTAGCAGCCATGCAGTAAGAAGGAACATGTATCCACGCTTGCCCTTTTTACTGTTTCTGATCATCAGACATCTTAATGCGCTTTTGTAATGCCTGTATGCCGAATCATAATCTCTGGTCTTTTCGGCAGACATCCCCCCGTTACCCGTATTCATTCCAAATGCTTTATATGCCTTTACCTCCACACGGGAAGCATTTAGAAAATCTTTTTCCATATCGGCATATCCGCATACCGGGCATTCCACGATCTGGTATTTTAATACATCAATGTTAGTATACAGGGGTCTTAGATCTGCATCATTACCGTTTTTGACAACCTTGCTCACTAAAGGCCTACCTGAGCTGAATACGGTTTCACATGCAGGGCAGGTATATTCCCTGACAGTCAGCAGCTCTGACTCATCAATGCTCCGCTTTTTTTCTCTTTTTTCACTTCCCGGAAGATTCCCCCTCATAATTGGCTCCTGTGCAATATATACTGTTTATAGCTGAAACTTCCCATATGTCATTTTGAGCGTACAGGAAACGGATAAATCCGTTTCCTGTATGCGAAGAATCTTTCTGGCTTTCCGGGTATAAGATCCTTCGGGCTAAAGCCCTCAGGATGACATTATAAATCCCGTATTTGAGTATATGTGGGAAGTTTTAGTTAATTATATAAAAACAAGGAGTTCCGTTCAACTTTCGGATGCAGGATCAGTTCCAGCCGATAAGACAGAAGAACCATCCACCTGTCTTGTTACGCCTTCAAGGCCGCTTACGTTGATGTTCTTTGTCACCTTTGCATCGTAGGTGCTTGCTCTCATTATCTCTGTGAAATCAACGCCTGTAGCTTCCGTCATGGTATCGAATACCTGCTTCATGACCACCGGCATATTTCCGGATATTCCCGAAACACCGCTTCCGTTTCCATCTCCGCCACCATAGATATTTACCTTGTCTATGGAAGAAAGGGGCTTTGATATCTCTGCAGCCATCTGGGGCAGGATGTTCACCATCATCTCGATGACAGCGGCGCCGTTATACTTCTTATATGCTTCGGCTTTCTTTTCCATTGCCTCAGCCTCTGCAAGACCTTTTGCCTTTATGGCTTCAGCTTCCGCAATACCCTTTGCGGTGATACCTGCTGCTTCCTGCTCTGCGGCATATCTGAGAGCATCAGCCTTTGCTTTCTGTGCTTCTGCAGCTTTTTCCTGCTCGTACTTCTCAGCTTCCGCCTGACGCTGACGCTGTACCAGCCTTGCCTCTGCATCTTTTTCGGTACGGTATTTCTCTGCATCGGCCTGTCTTTCGATCTGTGCGGAAAGTTCCTGCTGGCGGACGATGACTTCCTTCTGCTTAAGTTCCGCTTCCCTCTCGGCCCTTGCGATCTGAACGTTCACGGTCTGGGTCTCGATGGTCTTTGCCTGTTCCTGCTTCTGGATCTCATAAGCTGCATCAGCTTCAGCTCTCTTTATATCAGCCTGAACTTTCAGTTCGGATTTACGGATATCCAGTTCGTTATTCTTCTGGGCTATCTCGGTCTCTGCTGAGATCTGCGCATCATTTGCTTCCTTCCTTGCACTCGCCTGTGCCACAGCTATCTCCTTCTCGGCATTTGCTCTTGAGATCTCTGCATTCTGGCGGATAGCTACCGTATTTGCAATACCAAGGTTTTCAATAACTCCAAGACCCGCATCGTCGATATTCTGGATATTGAAGGAAACTATCTCAAGTCCCATCTTCGCCATATCAAGCGCTGCATTTTCCTGTACCATGGCCGCGAAGGTCTTTCTGTCATTCATGATATCAACAAGCTTCATGGCACCGATTATCTCACGCAGGTTACCTTCAAGCACATTAACGACCATTGTATTGATATAGCCTGAATCCTTGTTAAGGAAGTTCTCTGCAGCTGCCTTTATAAGACTATCCGACGTTCCGATCTTTACTATGGCCACGGAATCTACCATTATATTGATATAGTCCAGTGTGGGTATCGTCTTTGATGTTCTCACATCTATCGAGAGCATCTTAAGGCTTAATCTGTCTAACCTCTGAAGGAAAGGTATGCGCACGGAGCTTCGTCCGATAACATATTTAGGTTCCTTCTTAAGACCCGATATGATCACCGCCTGGTCTGTAGGCGCCTTCACATATCCCATTGCGATGATAATAAGTAAAAAGATTACCAACGCGATGATGCCTGCAATTAAAAGTAATTCGTCTGAAAAATTCATTGTTTCCCTCCTTTGTGTAAGATCCTTTAAAAAAATATGACCGCCCCGTATGGTGACAGTCATATTATAGAAAATATGGAAGGTATTTACAATAAACCGGATTTTGAATATCTGTAAACTCCTGTTTACAGCAAGCCCTTACTTAACTGCTTCAAATGCTGCATCCAGGGCTGCTATCAGATCATCCGCATCCTCGATACCGATGGAAAGCCTGATGGTATTGGGCTTTATACCCTGATCTAAAAGCTCGGCTTCACTAAGCTGTGAATGCGTGGTGCTTGCAGGATGTATTACTAAGGACTTCACGTCCGCCACATTTGCAAGCAGTGAGAAGATGGCAAGATTATCGATAAATTTCTTTGCGGTATCCGCATCTCCCTTTATCTCGAAGGTGAAGATGGAGCCTGCTCCCTTCGGGAAGTATTTCTTATAAAGCTTATGACTGGGCTCGCTCTCAAGTGAAGGATGATGAACAGCTTCAACCTGGGAATGCTTTGAAAGATAATCCACTATCTTGAGCGCATTTTGCACATGGCGCTCCACTCTGAGTGACAGGGTCTCAAGTCCCTGCAGGAAGAGGAATGCATGGAAGGGTGAAACCGTAGATCCCGTATCGCGAAGGATAACCGTGCGAAGGTAGGTTGCAAACGCCGCTGCTCCCACATCCTTTGCGAAATTAAGTCCATGGTAGCTGGGATTGGGTTCTGATAACCAGGGGAATTTTCCGGATGCGCTCCAGTCAAACTTACCGCTGTCTACTATCACTCCGCCTATGGCCGTGCCGTGCCCGCCTATGAACTTGGTAGCCGAATGTATCACGATATCAGCACCATACTCAATAGGTCTTAAGATATAAGGAGTTGCGAAGGTTGAATCAATAACTAAGGGGATATTGTGCTTATGGGCTATCTTCGCAACCTCCTCAATATCAACTATGTTGGATTTCGGATTTCCGAGTGCCTCTATATAAATGGCTTTCGTATTCTCCTGTATTGCTTTTTCAAATGCGCCTTCCTCATCCGGATCCACAAAGGTAGTGGTCACGCCGGAGGTAAGGGGAAGAGTATTTGCCAAAAGATTATATGTTCCTCCGTAAACTGTCTTTGAAGATACGATGTGTTCGCCACTCTTTGCCAGACCGCTTATGGCATAATTTACAGCTGCTGCGCCGGCACTTACTGCCAGGGCTGCCACACCGCCCTCAAGAGCCGCTATCCTTTCCTCAAAAACTCCCTGTGTAGGATTTGTTATCCTGCTGTATACGTTTCCTACATCACGGAGACCGAAAAGGTCTGCTGCATGTTCGCTGTTCTTAAATACGTAGGATGATGATGCATAGATAGGCACCGCTCTTGCTCCGGTTGCCGGATCCGGCTGTTCCTGTCCTATATGTACCTGCTTTGTTTCAAAACTCCAGTTGCTTGAATTCCTTATATCTGCCATGATGGTATCCTCCTTATTATTGAATTAGTCTTGTATTTATTTTAAGATCCTTCGCTTCGCTCAGGATGACATTTGTGGGCTCATGATGACATTCAAGTCACATTCGGTCTCTGCTAAGTCTTATGTATTCGAAGCCTGATATTGTCTCTCTATTCATATTTCATCTCACTCCCTTCATTCGATAATCAGATTATAAGATCACCCCGGACTTTCGTCTAATACCGGCATTCAATATCCTGTTATAAGTTAAAACTATATCTGCGTGTCGACTCCTCTCCCGTTACCGGCATGTCATCCTGAGGACTTTAGTCCGAAGGATCTTACCCGGTCTTGCAAGGCTTCCGTTCAAAAGATAAAATGATAATGATGACCCGTGATATAAAAGACATTTCAAATGATATTTTCATAGGCGTGATCATCGCATTCGTATCTATCCCTATTTCCATGGGATATGCCATGATCGCCGGTCTTCCTGCGGTTTATGGTCTCTACGGATCCGTGCTGCCTGTCTTTTTCTTCGCCTGCATATCCTCATCCCCCCGATTTGTCTTCGGCGTGGATGCCGCTCCCGCCGCCATCGTGGGAAGCATGCTCACATCACTTGGCATCGCAGGACAGTCGGAAGAAGCGATACGTATCGTCCCCGTGATCACAGTGGTAACAGCACTCTGGCTCCTGCTCTTTGCTCTCTTAAAAGCAGACAGGCTCACACGCTTCGTCTCGTCACCGGTTATGGGCGGATTCATTTCCGGAATAGGCATAGAGATAATACTGATGCAGAGTCCGAAGCTTTTTGGCGGAAATGCCATACACGGCGAGCTTACGGAGCTTATCCCCGCGATCATAAATTCAGCCGCAAAAGATTTTAATATCCTCTCATTCATTCTCGGCATCACAACCATCGCGATCATACTCTTCTTTAAAAAGAAGGCTCCACGCATCCCCATGACCGTCATACTTATGCTTGCAGGTGCGCTGCTTACCGTATTCACGCCCATAAAAGATGCAGGCGTAAGGATAATGGAAGCCCCCGCAAAAAGCTTTATCCCTTTTGCACTTCCGGACCTTTCTATACTTGGCGGAGAAGAAGCTTCTGAGATTATGATCACATCTTTTACAATAGCTCTTGTGGTAACGGCAGAAACCCTTTTAGCAACAAGAAACATAGGGTTTAAACACGGAGATAAGATAGACGGAGGAAGAGAGATCTTTGCTTACACGGCTGCAATGGCGGCAGCTGCGGTTTCAGGATGCTGCCCCGTAAACGGATCGGTATCGAGAACAGGCATCGCAGATCAATATAAAGTTAAAAGCCGCATCATGTCCTTTACCGCTTCCGCCGTGATGATCCTCATTCTTTTATTCGGCACCCCTCTTATCGGATACCTGCCTGTGCCCATACTTACCGGGATCGTGGTTTCGGCACTGATGGGGATAATAGAAGCGGATCTTGCAAAAAAACTTTATCACGTAGACAGAACGGAATTTATCATATTTATGGCAGTACTCTTTTCCGTACTGCTCTTCGGCACCATGAGCGGCGTGGCGGCAGGCGTCGCCCTCTCTTTTATCACTTATATAATAAGGGCTTCCAAGCCTGCAAAGAGTTTCCTCGGGTGCATACCGGGACAGGAAGGCTTCTATCCCGCAGACAGATATCACGGCGTAAAGACCATCAAAGGAGCTGTCATATACAGATTCCTGGCCCCGCTTTTTTTCGCGAATATACAGGATTTCATGAAGGATATAGAAAATGCACTATCCGGTGAAAAGGGAAAAGAAATAAAGACCGTGATAATAGATGCAGGAAATATAAGCAGCATAGACATGACTGCAGCGGATCATCTCCTCAGAATGTACGAAAGTCTGAAGGCGAGAGGAATTAAACTTTTTATCACGGAACACAGGGGAAAGCTTAATGACGAGCTGCATGAATTCGGCTGCGGCATAATGCTTTCGGAATGGGCAGCGCTCCCCCGTATAGAAAATGCACTGCGGTCCTGCGGGATAAAGGAACCTTATGAGTTCGATGATGAGCTTCCTTCCTACTGCATACAGGATGGCATTTCCACAGAGGGAAAAGGAACCAGCGCCCCGCAGCTTTCGGTTGCAGTTTGGGAAGATTTCAGATCTTCAAAAGACATACATCCCAGGGAGGACCGGAAAGTACTGGCGCTGTTTGAATGGGCCTTTGGCAAGGATGCACAAAATCATTTAAATGAACTTTTCCCGGATGAGGAAGAATAAACATAAAAAATCCCCCTCCGGGTTTTCCGGAGGGGGATTACTGCACTCAGGGTGTCATTTAATTATTCTTTACTTCACATCTATCACGCTGTTTACCACGTAAGTGTTTCCGGTTGCTGCATCGGTGATGGTAGCTGTTATAACGGTATCCTTTGCTGTTTCGGATACTGCAAATACTGCCTTACCGTTTGCATCGCTTACCTTCTTCACTCCGTTATCTGTATTGGCTACTGCGAAGCTTACCTTTGCTTCAGACTTATTTAAAGCAGGATTTGTCTTAACACTGAAGGTAACATTCTTTGCCTTACCGCTCTTAACCTTTACGTAGGTTCTGTTTATCTTAAAGAGCTTTAAGGGCTGCTTTACAATAAGCTCGATGCTTGCGCTCTTTGTGCCGCAGGTAGCGGTAACCGTTACCTTACCTGCCTTCTTTGCGGTTACGCGTCCGAAAGCATCGACCTTTACGATACCATTTGCGCTGTAGGTATACTTAACTGCCTGTCCGCCATTGTTTGCACCGCCGTTTACAAGAGTGGAGATGTACCCCATCTCGCCTGTAAAGAGGGTCTTGTTACCTACATAGTTGATGGAAACATCCTTTACTGCAACAGCTGCTGCAACGCCATCCTTTACTGTTACCTTTACGCTTGCAACCTTCTTTGCGGTATTCTTCTTCTCTCCTGCAAAGACATCAACGGTTGTGGTTCCGGCTGCCTTTGCTGTAATAATGCCCTTGCCGTTTACAGCGCAGACATTCTTGTCATTTGTTGCGTAGAAGAACTTGTCTGTTGTAGCTGCGTCAAGGTTTACACAGATCCTGTATTTTTCCTTTGCGCTTAAAGTGATCTCATTGAGTGATGCCTCAGCCTTGTTTACAGGCTGCTTTACTGTGTACTTAACTGTCTTTGACTTGCCGCCGCATACAGCAGTAACGAATGCGGTTCCGGGACCGACTGCCTTTACCTTAAGGCTTCCGTCTGCCTGAACAACAGTATCGATCACGTGTCCGGAAGGTGCTACCCAGTTTACTTTGTTTACAGATGCATCGCTGCCCTTTGATGTAACAGCAGCCTTAAGTGTTGCCTCTGCGCCAACGTTCATTGTCTGCGCACCCTTTACGCCAAGGTCTATGTTCTTTACGCTTACGGTATCTGTTCCGCCTACGTTCACTACCGGAATAGGAGTGGGTGTGGGTTCATCGGGAGTTTCAGGCTCGAGTTCCTCTGTCTTTTCGTATGCAGCAGTGAAGGTGATGGTTCCTTCTACAGCATCATTGCCGGAAACGGTGTAATTTGAAGAAACTGTATTTCCGCTTAAGGTCCAGCTCTTGAACTTGTATCCCTCGGGAGCTATGCAATCCTTGAGCTCGACTACATCACCTTCGTTTGCGCTTACAGTGAGGCCCTCGGGAAGTGTGCCCCCGGCTGCATTGTAAGAGATGGTGTAGGGGGTGGAGGCGGGAGCGGAGGGATCATTGCCGCCTTCGCCGCCACCGGAGGGAAGGTCATCCTCAGCTCCGATTTCAAGGGAAATGTCAGAGAATGTTACATCCGCCTGTCTTACTACAAAACAACCGACATACACATAATCAGAATCAACAGTAAGAAGCTGGAAATCATATCCGCCGCTCTGTGCTTCTTCATCGCCAAACTTACAGGTGAATCCATCACCATTGTATGCTATGGAAAGATCATACGTATTGCCGACAGCTAATGCTGTATTAAGATTTGCCTGTCCTCCAAGCACGCCTGACTGTCTGTAAAAACAATTGCATCCCTTTCCGGTAGATCCTGCCACAACATAATCTGACTGAAGGGCATCATTTCGTTTATCAATATACATATCATCTCTTGCGATGATACCAAAAGCAGTCTGCGTCGTAGATGTATCTATACTGTTAAGCCTGGCTGTTGCTTTAAAATTAAACTTTCTTCCCGCAGGAATCTGATAATAATACATTGAAAACCCATCACAACCAGCATCTAGTTTCTGACCACCATCTTTCCTTGCAACAATATTCATTTTCCCTTCGGTATCTGCTCCGAGGGTAAAATTAGTTGTATTTATCTTGGTGTCACCACCCACTTTGCCAAAGACTGTCCCATGCATCACCAGATCATTTACGGAAGCATCTTTGCCGGTATAGGTTAATCCGCCTTTAACTGTATAATCCTCCCAAAGCGTGCTCTTATCATCCGGCTGTACAGGAGTAACATATTCAATCGGCTTAAAATTAGGATTTGAAACCAGATCACCTGCCTTTGTAGGTTCAACTAAACCACCTTTTACATGTCCGGCAAAAGCTGATCCGCTAAGTTCCTTTGCTGCACTTGCAAACATGTATGCAACTTCTTTTGCACCGTAAATATTAAGATGAGTATTATCCACAGATGCAGGCTTTTCACTTGTCCATGCATGAAGGTATAATGTTTCATCCTTGCCGAGTGCTTCCCATTTTGCCTTTGTAAGAGCTGTAAGATCCACCACGCTGATATTTTTTTCAGTTCCCAGATCTCTTATAGCCTGAGGATAATCACCATCGGATGTGATATGACAGTTACTGTCTGTAAGCGTATCAGCATTAGGATTTCTTCTTACTATAGGAGTGCAAAGGATGACCTCTGTTTGTGCCGTCTGGGCGGGTAACACATAATTGTCATAAAGACTCTTTGCAAAATCTCCCTTAGATGCGCTTGTGAATCTTGCAGCATCGTCATTCTTTTCATCATTATGACCGAAGCCCACGATAAGCACATCCCCGGACTGCATTCCTTCTATAAGAGTAGTGTACTCTGCTTCTGTTGTAAAACTCTTCGAACTTCTGCCTGAAAGCGCAAGGTTCTTAACCTCATATGTGCCATCCAGATAATTCTCTATCTGTGTTCCATAGCCGTATCTGGGATAATAATAATTATCACTGAATTCGCAAACCGTCGAATCGCCCACGATCCACAGCGTATGTTCAGCTGCAGCCTGTGCCTTTAATGTAACCCCTGCCGGGATCACGCTCGTAACGGTAAGCACTGCCGTGCAAAGTCCGGTAACGAGTCTCTGAAGTAATTTTCTCTTTTTCAATTCTTTACCTCCATTTTTTTATTGCGATCCTTCGGCGACCCTGTCATTCTGAGGGCGCAGCCCGAAGAATCTTTATCGTCAACATGTACACTATAAATATAATGCGCCGGCAGGCGTATTTATTGCGCACCCTGTCATTATAACATAAAACACAGGGGACAAGCCCCTGTGTCTTATAAAGATTATTCTTTTGTAAGGACTTTTTTCTGATAAGTCCATTTGCCGCAGGCCGGGCATTTCATATATCTTGATCTTCCTATATGCGGAGCGAGATTTGCCTGCCAATATGTGGGCACATGCCTGTCATGGCAGTTTTTACATTCATAATACCCGGCTTTCTGTTCTATTCCTACTGCAATAAACGCGACCACAAGTATCATCAGGGTAGCGAATATGATAAGGCCTGACCTTAGAGCGTCCGGCATCTCAACATATGCCGCAACCCCGTATATAACAAAGTCTGCCAGCATTGCCGGAACGCCGATGATGATCTCCAGATTTAACAGCAGCCTGTTCTTTTCATCGACCTCCTTCTTCATTGCAAGAAGATTTTCCTCTGCCTTCTTATTATAAGTTTCTGTCATGATCTTTTCGCCCGACAGGAGTTCGTTTACATTAATATTTAATAGTTCACATAACTCCAGCATTATTCCGGAATCCGGCATAGACTTTCCTGTTTCCCATTTGCTGACCGCCCGGTCACTTATCCCGAGCTTCTCAGCAAGGACAGCCTGGGTCATGCCCACCTCCTTCCTGCAGGATGCTATGAATTTTCCAATCTTGATCTGGTCCATATCGGGCACCTCCTTTCCTGCGTCCAGCATATCGCAGGATAGGTAACTATACCATGAACTGTTGGTTGATATGGCAAAAAACCTTTATTTATGCGGCACTCCACCACCGGTTGAGGTCCATCTTACGTGTCTTGGCAATGCTGTCAGGATGAATTTACCTGACATTATGTTACCTCATTCCCGCCTCAAGCCTGGCGAGCTTCTCCTTCAGCGCTTTTATTTCCGCTTCCGCTTTCTTCTTTTCCGCTTCCGCTTTCTCCTTTTCCGCCTCTGCTTTCTCCTTTTCCGCTTCCGCTTTCTCCGCACGCTTCTGCTCTTTCTCCGCTCGCAGACGTTCTTTCTCCGCACGCAGGCGTTCTCTTTCTGTGTTCTTACGTTCTTCTTCCCGGCCTTCTTCTCTTTCCCTGTCCAGATGATCACCTATTGTCATAAACGCCTCCTTAAAAGCTTCACCGGATTTTACCTCTCTAACGTACCCGGATAATTCTTTTGTGTTCTCATCCACAACATTATTGTCAGTACTATTCTGAATGTATCTTAACAGATTCTCTATGGACTTGCTACCACCCTTATGCCCCTTTGTATTGAAATAGATGAATTTCAAACCGTCTTCATACTTAAGATCAGGCACTTCCTCGCAACTGTTCTTAAATGTATACAGCATGTAATCTTCCCTGAAAATGTCAAAATTCGTAATGGTGATCACGTACAGTCCCGGCATATTCTGAAATTCATTATTACCGGTCTTCATATACTTTGAATCTATCTTTGCCTGGCGGAAGCGGTTGCTCTTTGGAAAATCCGTATCATTCCTTAAATGCGGCTCTATGTCATAGACATTCGCCACACGTTCAATACCATTTTTATTCTTTATCTCTGACACTTCCACATCCAGCCTCACACCTCTGTAATCCGTATCTATGGCCGGTATCATCTTCTGGGCTGTCACTGTCACCTTTCCGATATCCTGTTCCAGCAGTACCGAGAGAAGCTTTTTAAAAAATTTCTCTTTCACTTTTTCATTATTCGCTATCCCGTTCATTAAAAAATCGTCAATAAGATCCAGTTCTTCAAGTTTTCTTCGCATACACTTTTCCTCCTTTGTTTTCGTGCATACGAAAGATCAGCTGCGATCTCTGCCCCTTCCGTATGCGGTTTTAAAATAACTGTCTGTGAACCGGGGCGAATCGCCTCTTAGACGCAGCGAAGTTCAGATTTCTCCGCTGCAAGATATTCACAATGTGTCTAAAGAATAAAACATGTCTGATCAAATGTCAACATGAAATTTTGGGTATAAAAAATCCCCCGGGGGATTTCCCCGGGGGATCAGATCCTTCGCTTTGCTCAGGATGACAAAGTATGCGTTATCAGTTCTGAGGTACGAAGATCTCTGCTATGCTGCTGTTGCCGTTTGCATCATAAGCCTTTACAAAGTATGTGCCAGCCTTTGTTGCAGTTACAACTACCTTGCTGCCTGCTGCACTTGCGGTTACTCCTGCAGGTGAGCCAAGTACTTCGCACTTTGTTACTGTGCCGTTTGTTGCAAGCTTTGCAGTCTTAGCCTTGCCGTTCTTTACCTTGAGTGTTGCGCCGGCCTTCTTGAATCCGAAGCTTCCGCCGAGAACATTTACGGTAAATGTAGCTGTTGCCTTGCCTGCTGTTGCGGTGATGGTCACAGGTGCATTAGGCGCCTTTGTTACTACAAGGTATCCCTGCTTTGTGATCTTCACTGCGCTGCTGTCGCTCTTCCACTTAATATTTACCTTGTCAGTAATTCCTTCAGGCAGATAAGCATTGAGCTTTAAGCCCATACCTACACGAAGCAGGAAGGAAGTGCGTCCTGTGATGAGATGATTTGCGGAAGCATCCACTGCATTGTCTGATGCATCGTTTGCGGAAGCATCTATTGCTTTACCGATGAGGTTTACAAGATTTCCGGAAGCATCCCTTGCAGAGATCTTTAAGTCATCGGGAAGTAAGCCCCTGCTTACGATAACTTTAGTTACTCTCTTCGCATGGCTGTTACCATTCTGTACAGTCCATGTGATGTAAGTAACGCCGCTGTTTACAGCCTTGATGAGGAACTTGTTTCCGCTCTTTTCAACTGTTGCTATACCTGCATCATTTACTGATGCGTCGATGACAGTTGCATTCTTAAGAACGCCGCCGCCCTTTACGGATATTGCCTTCTGGAGCTTCTTTCCGTTTGCATCGATCTTAAGCTTCACAGTCTTGGGAGCCTTGATCACTTTCTTTACAGCTGCACCGGTGTTGTTGTAAGAAGCATCTGCAAGCTCAGCCTTTGCTGCTGCATCTTCTACGGTAACCTTTACCTGTGCTGTCTTTCCGTTGTAGGTTACGGTAACTGTTGAAGTTCCGATAGCCTTTGCGCTAACAAGACCTGTCTTCTTGTCTACCTTTACAGCCTTCGAATTGGAAGATGCATACTTCGCTCCGTAGATCACATGTCCGCCGTAGGTTACTTCGATGTTCTTGCTTTCCTTAAGCTGGAGTGTGATATCGGATCCTGCATAAAGAGTATCCTCTGCACCAACCTCTACAGGGAAGCTTACTGTTACGCCGTTGTCGAGTGATGTAACTGTGATCACTGCCTTGCCTGCGCCTACAGCTACGATGTTTCCGTTATTGTCTACTGTTACAACATTCTTATTGCTGCTCTTCCATACAACATACTTTGCATCGACAACTTTATCTGCAGCTGCTGCTGTGAATGCTGCAACGATGCTTGCCTTCTGTCCGGGAACAAGAAGCACGTTGTTGTTGGGAACACTTATCTTTGCGATGTTGGAAACGAAACCTGCGGGAACCTCGGGATCCTTTTCCTCATCATCGGAAGGATTTACGGGATCTTCAGGATTCTCGGGATCCTCAGGATTTTCGCCTGCCTTAACGATCGCAGTGTCGAGTGTTACTGTTGCATCTTCACCTGTTGTTCCATCTGCAAGAGCAGGAGTAATAACAACCTTAAGTGTGCAGCCTTCATCTTCATCAGCGATAGTATAAGTCTTGTCGCTTGCATTAGCTGTCTTAACAAGAGTCTCCTCGCCGTCCTTTACGAGATACCACTTGATAAC
>JAFYBJ010000065.1 GCA_017540265.1 Lachnospiraceae bacterium | reverse complement strand
GTCTCCATCCCATACGGTACATTTCCTTGCCCATTCGCAGTAATGATCAAGTACGGTCTGTATATGATCAGCCTGACCAAGAGATGTATAAGCTTCCTTGAATTCAAGGTATCCCATACCAAGGGCAGACATTGCCTGAGCCTGGGGAAGTCCGAATTTCACGTGATCTCCGGCATCGTGATAGCCGCCTACAGCATCATACTGCGTCCCGTTATATGTAAAATAATCATTCGAAGTATGACAGTCGTCACGCCAGCCGCCATACAATGTATTGGAATAATAAGATCTTTCTCCCACCTGATCTCCGCACATATTCGCGTCATAAAAATAAAGAGAAAGCTGCAATAATTTTGCAAAATTATAATCCTTTGCAGTATCGATCGAACCTATATTATCGCCGCCTGAAAAAGTGCTTAAGGACAGACCTCCTGATGTAGCCGTTCCACTTCCTGAGGAAGATCCCTGGGATTCTCCATCATAATATGTAACAGTATATGTAGCTCCCGTAAGAAATCTAAGTGGTATCTGACATCCGGCCGAATCATTTGAGCTGCCTGCATTAAGTGTCTGATTATTAACATCTGATGACGGAATAATAGTTAAAGTATCACCGGAATACGAAACACCATTCCAGCCGGAATTATAATTCTGGATGTTTGAAGTACACTTGATGGTTACCTCCCAATCAGATATGGTTCCCGATGTTCCATTTGCAACAGTAAACTTAACCTGAGCAAGATCTTCAGCAGGGCTTCCCGTTCCCCAGCTGCCTGCCGTGATCGTGCTGGTCTGTGTATAGCTAACCTTTACTCCTGTTCCGGAATTGATAGTCTGGCTTGCCTGTGTATGTTCAGTCCTGTCTCCCGCCTGTACCTCGTACACATTCCCCATAAATCTTACCGGTTCCGTAAAGGTCAGCACTGCTGCCATTAAACCGGCTGCCGCCCTTGCAAGTTTCTTTCTCAGTTTCATTTTTTCCTCCACTTATAAGATCCTTCACTTCGTTCAGGATGACAAACTTTATATTAGATCCTTCGCAACGGGAAACAGACTTCGTCCGTTTCCCGTCCGCTAAGGATGACATACCGTATGATCAAAATGACACTCTTTTTTTACTCAAACAGTCTTTCTTATATTGCTGTCCAGGAACTTATTGAATCCCATCCAGTCTTTTGAATCACTGGCTTCTATCGCCTCAGAAAAAGTCTCTATCTTGGCATCCATATTATCAGCCATGGAAAGAGCCAAAGCCTCTATGAGAGCCGGTTTCTTGGGAGAACCGAATTCCAGCTCCCCGTGATGAGCCAGTATCAGGTGTATTACCTCATTGCGTCTTTTTACAGGAAAACCTTCAATCGCGTTCATCTTTTCCATTGCCATCTGCGATCCCGTGATTATATGTCCGACTAACTGTCCCTCATCCGTATAATCATTCTGCGGAAAAGGTGCCAGCTCTCTTGTTTTTCCTATATCATGAAGAAGAGCGCAGGATACCAGCAGGTCTCTGTCCAGCACCGGGTACCATCTGCTCATCGAATCACATATTGTCGCAACGCTTAAAGAGTGCTGAAGCAATCCTCCTATAAAGGCATGGTGTACAGTCTTTGCGGCCGATGCTTTTCTGAAGATCATCTCAAACTCCGGATCCTTAAAGAAAGCTTCCAAAAGCTGTTTTAAATATTTATCATCCACGGAATCCACGAGCACCAGAAGCTGGCCGTACATATCATCTATGTTCTTCTTTGTGACCGGCATATAATCCGCAGGATCGTATTCATCATCCGTGCATACACGAAGCCCGGATACATGCAGCTGTTTTGCATTATTAAACAGCTTGACTTCTCCCGTGATCTCAACAAAATCTCCGGCTTCATATTCTTTTATCCCGGGACTGTAGGGTTCCCAGACTTTACCGTTTACCGCACCTGTCTTGTCCTGAAGTTCAATATTGTCATAGGGCTTTCCTGTCTTTGTCTCGGTAGAGATCTTTGACTTGCAATAATAAATGCCCTTAACCTTATTTCCCTCTTCCATGTCCTTTACGTATTTCATTGCTCTGCTTCCTCATCTTCTTTTCTTATTCCCGTCTCAAGAGATACCGCCATATCTGCATATGCTTCTCCGCCAAGACGTTTAAATTCAACATCAAGCACATCACCGGGGCTGCATGTCCTGAGTATCTTCATATAGTCATCAACACTCCTTATCTCGCTTCCTCCGGCCTTAGTGATCACATCACCTCGAAGGAGTCCCGCCTGCATTGCCGGCGAGTCGATATCCACATCCGTAACCGCCACGCCTTCCGGTATATCCTCCGACGCCTCTGTCTTTTTTACTGTCACGGGATATATGCCTACATAGGATCTGTCCGTGCAGTTTGAAAGATCTTCTATCATACCCTTAATGCTGCTTATCCCCCAGGCATATATAAGATGCTCACGCCCCTCATCATGATGATCCGCGGTGATTATCCCCACCACCTGTCCTGATAGATTTGTAAGTACTCCCCCGGCATTTTCCGATGAATAAATGTCGGTTGCGAGAAGCTGCAGCGACATGTCGGAAAAGACTTCCCTTTTATCTGCCGACGTAACAAAACCATAGCATACACTGTTCAAACCCGCAGGCATTCCGCAGGCTATAACTGCATTTCCTTTTACGGCTGCAGAATATGAAGCGCCTATTACGGCCGGAACACATTCTGTCTTTGCCTTTTCAGGAACACTTACACGGTTCATACAGTAAACGGCAAGCCCGGTGGCTTCATCTTTTCTCAAAAGCCTTACGCCTTTTGCGGATTCACCCGTAGAAAAGCCTGCCACTATCTCATCCGCATCTTCAAGCTTTTCAGAATCAGCAAATATGAGCATTCCGAATCTGTTCTCACCTGCTATGAATCCGCAGGTGCTGTACATTTCCTTTTCCGCATCACTGAAAAGTTCCGTACCTTCGGGAACGGCAGAAAGCGTCACCAGACTCTTCTCAACCTCTGATGACAGCGAAAGCATGCGTCTTGAAAGCATACGGTAATCAGCCAGAGATAAAGACTGCGCGGCAGGAGTAACCTGAGGTGAAGCCGAAGCCGAACTTACGCTTGACCAGCCGTCTTCCAGATCCTTATCATCAAGCGGAAGCTCCTCTATGGGCTTCTCAACTTCCAGAATAACAGGCACATCCGAATACTCCTCTGTCGGCTTTATTTTTTCCTCAGGATAAACTCCGTTATCCTCGCCTTCGGAAAGTTCAAGCCTGGCAGGTTCCATCTCCTGATCGGAGCTCATCATCCTGCTGATCAAAGGCTCAAGCCAGAGAAAGGTCACGCAGGCCACTATGCCAAAAAGCACGGCGGTTCCCACAGTAAAAAGAAGCCGTCTTACCAACCGCTTTCTGTTTATGGGTCTTTCCTTTATTTTTTCGCGGATAAAATCGTAATCGTTAGCTTCAACGCTTACTTTTTCCTCCGCAGAAGGCACTTTTTCCCTATTATCATCCATAGCTGAATATACATTATAACACAAAACCGCCTGTTTTTTGTGTATCTTATAATAAGGACAGCTTTAATTCTCCTGTTTTTTAGGTTAAAATACATGTGCTATGAATGAAAAAGCTCTAAGAATACTTGAATTCAACAAAATATCGGAGATACTTTCGGATTTTGCCGGAAGTGATCCCGCCAAAAAAATGTGTGAGAATCTGCGTCCTTCCGGAAATCCGGAATGGATAAAAGAGGCTCAGGAGGAAACTGCTGCAGCGCTTGAACGCCTGATAAAAAATGACCGTCTTTCATTCGCCGAAAATATTGATGTACGCCCTCTGATAAAGGCAGCATCCATAGGACGCACGCTTTCCGCAAAGGAACTTCGCGCCATTGCGAGGATGCTTGTTAACGTAGGCGAGATAAGCCTGTATGGAAGCGGAAGCAGCGAAAGCGACTGCCTTGACAAATATTTTTCTTCCCTCGATCCCCTCGCCCATGTCTGCGACAGGATAAACCGTGCAGTCATTTCCGATGACGAGCTTTCAGATGATGCAAGCCCTGTCCTCAGACAGATCCGCAGGGAAACTGTAACAGTAACAGCAAAGCTTCAGGGAAGTCTCACCAAAATGGTAAATGATACCTACAGGGCATACCTTCAGGATGCTATCATCACCACCAGAGACGGACGTTACTGTATACCCGTGCGTGCGGAATACAGATCAAAGGTTCCCGGCATGATACATGACAGATCCTCAAGCGGTGCCACTCTCTTTATAGAACCCTCGGCAGCGGTTGATGCCAATAACCGCTTAAAAGAACTGGCCGCGGCAGAAAAGGCCGAGACAGAGCGCATCCTCTCCGAGCTTACCGCCATGTGCGCAGTTAACGGCAACGAGATAAACGAAGATCAGAAAACTCTTACAATGCTTGATTTCATCTTCGCAAAGGGAAAATACGCCCTGCGCCTTAATGCCGTAAAACCGGAATACGTAAAAGATCGTAAAATAATACTAAAAAACGCACGACATCCGCTTCTTGATCAGAAGAGTGCCGTGCCTGTAAATATAACCCTTGGTGAAAGCTATGACCTGCTCATCATTACAGGTCCCAATACCGGTGGAAAAACGGTTTCTTTAAAAACGACCGGTCTCCTCGCCCTTATGGGCCAGGCAGGGCTTCATATTCCTGCCACACACGGATCGGTACTTTCTGTTTTTTCGGAGATATACGCCGATATAGGAGACGAACAGAGTATAGAACAGAGCCTCTCAACCTTCTCCTCGCATATGACGTCTATAGTTGAGATAATGAAAAAAGCAGCTCCGGATACACTCTGCCTCTTCGATGAGCTTGGTGCGGGTACCGATCCAGAGGAAGGCGCTGCCCTTGCCATAGCCATACTCGATACTCTTCATAAAAATGGCATCCGCAGCATGGCGACCACTCACTACAGCGAACTTAAGATATACGCACTTTCCACGGAAGGCGTGGAAAATGCCGGCTGTGAATTCGATATTGCATCCTTAAGACCAACCTACAGGCTTATAACCGGCATTCCCGGAAAGAGCAATGCGTTTGCCATATCCAAACGTCTGGGGCTTGATAAGGATATAATAGAAAAAGCCGGAGGATATATAAGCAGAGAGGAAGCAAGCTTTGAAAGCGTGATCTCCGATCTTGAAAAAAAACGCGTAACTCTTGCAAAAGATGAAGAGAAAATAAAGGAAAGACTCGCGGATATCGAACGCAGGGAAAAGATCCTTGCCGATAAGGAAGATAAGATACTCGATAAAAAAGAAAAGATCTTAAACAGTGCAAGAGAAGAAGCAAAGGACATATTACAAAACGCCAAAGATAAGGCTGATGAAAGCATTCGCGCATTTAACAAACAGGTTAATGTGATGAAGCCTTCAACAATGGAACGAAAAAGAAAAGAGCTCAGGGAATGGATCTCAAAAGAGGACGAAGCACTCTACCGTGAGACCATGAAGAATTCAGGAAGAAAGAAAAAGACACGGCCTTCCGAAGAAAAGCCCCCTGAAATACTTCCAAAGGAAAAGGCTGTTCCCGGAACCCCTGTATATATACTCAGCATGGACACAGACGGCATCATTGCCGCAGCGCCGGACAAAAAGGGTCTTGTAAATATTTCACTTGGCTCGATGTCCGTAAAAGTTCCTCTTAACGAACTGGCACTGTCAGACAAAATGCCCGAGGCACCCGTCAAAAAACAAAAGCCGCTTGATCTTTCAAAAGCAACAGGGATAAGTCCTGAGATAAATGTAATAGGTTCCCGCGTGGATGATGCCATCGCCCGTATAGATAAGTATCTCGATGATGCATGCATATCCGGAATGGAAAGTGTGCGTATCATACACGGCAAAGGTACAGGCGCTTTAAGGAGCAGCATAAGGGATTATCTAAGAACATCCCCTTCCGTATCAGGCTTTGAGGAAGCCGCCCACGGCGAAGGAGACGCCGGAGTCACAGTAGTTAAACTCAGATAGGAAGAGTTAAGTTCAATTTAGAGTGATCACATGCGTGGTTTCTCTTCGTGGAGGTATAATAATGGCAGAAAAACAGCGCATACTCATAGTGGATGACGACGAAAATATAGCAGAACTCATAAGCCTTTATCTCACAAAAGAATGCTTTGAGACAAAGAAAGCGGAAGATGGTGAAAGTGCCCTCGCCTGCCTTAAGGATTTTGCGCCGGATCTTATTCTTCTTGATCTGATGCTTCCGGGTATAGACGGGTATCAGGTCTGCCGCGAGATAAGAAAAGACTCCTCCACTCCCATAATAATGCTTTCCGCAAAAGGTGAAGTATTTGATAAGGTTTTAGGGCTTGAGCTCGGAGCCGACGATTATATGGAAAAACCTTTTGATTCAAAGGAGCTGGTGGCAAGAGTTAAGGCCGTGCTAAGGAGGAGTCATTCCGAAGAATCACAGAATACAAAGCCGGCTGAAGAAACCAATGAGATATTAAACTTCTCGGATCTTACCATCAACAAAACAAACTACAGTGTTATGTATTGCGGCAACAGAGTGGAAATGCCGCCGAAGGAACTTGAACTCCTCTATTTCCTTGCCGCAACACCCAATCATGTCTATACAAGAGAACAGCTCCTTGACCGTATATGGGGATATGATTATGTAGGTGATACAAGGACCGTTGATGTGCATATAAAGCGCATACGCGAAAAAATAAACGATCATGATGCCTGGAAGATCGCAACGATCTGGGGCGTAGGATATATGTTTGAAACTCATTAAACAACATGCGAAAGACACTTTATCTGAAATTCATACTGGCCTATCTCATTTTTGCCGTATTCGGCTTTCTTGTGGTGGATACTTTTATGCGCCAGATGACCATGGCGCAGTTTGAAAAAGATAAAGCAGAAAGTCTTTACAGGCAGGCCAATCTGCTTGCGGAAAATGACGCACTTTCGCTTTACCGGAACAAGCTCTCCCTTACCGCCATAAAAGAAAATATCGATTCACTTTCTCTGATCACGGATTCTGTAATACAGATAGTGAACCCTTCCGGGCTTGTAGTGGTAAGCTCCGCCTCACCTTTAAAAATTGATGAACCTGTTGTCATAGAAAATTTTGATGTCACATCCTTAAAGGGTTCATTTTACAGCGTTGGAGATTTTTACGGCAGCTTTAAATCTCCCCATATTACGGTTGCGGCGCCCGTGACCAGCGCCTATCTGGTACACGGATATGTGATAGTATCATATGACAGGGAGCTTTTAGAGCCTGCCGTAAACCATCTTCTGAATATGGACTATATAGAGCTGTTCATACTGTTCCTGCTCTCCCTTATAATACTGATATTCTTTACGGAGCTTGTTTATGTTCCATTAAGGCGTATAACCGCGGCAACAGAGCAATATGCCTCCGGGAATTTTCATCATGAGCTTAACGTAGACAGTGATGATGAGATAGGATATCTGGCGGCTTCCCTTGCCTATATGGCTTCGGAACTTGCAAAAAGCGAAGACAATCAGAAGCAGATCGTCGCTAATGTTTCCCATGATTTCCGTTCTCCCTTAACTTCCATAAAAGGATATCTCGAAGCCATGCAGGACGGCACCATCCCCGCCGAGCTCCATCCCAAATACATGGGAATCGTGATCGCAGAAAGTGAGCGTCTTATAAAACTCACAAACAACCTGCTTACTTTAAATAACTTAAATGCCAGGGGCATGGTCTTAGATATAACCGATTTTGACATAAACAATGTCATACGTCAGACCGTATCCACCTTTGAAGGAACCTGCAGGAATAAGCTTATCTCCATGGATCTTACGCTTACCGGGGATATGCTCTATGTGAAGGCGGACTTATCAAAGATACAGCAGGTGCTTTACAACCTCATCGATAACGCAATAAAATTCAGCGGAAAGAATTCCACCATACATATAGAAACCAGCGAAAAGGGAAACAAGGTCTATATCTCCGTAAAGGATGAAGGCATAGGCATACCAAAAGAAAGTATCCCATTAGTATTTGACCGTTTCTATAAATCAGATCTTTCAAGAGGCAAGGATAAAAAAGGGACAGGCCTTGGCCTGTCCATAACCCGTGAGATAATACGGGCTCATAATGAAAATATAAATGTCATTTCAACAGAAGGCGTTGGAAGTGAATTCATCTTTTCCCTTCCCGTATCCGGGGAATTTTCCGAAAATTCCGGGATATGATCCCTCTTATTCATCAATGCAGAAGCATTCGCACAAAAGCATTCGCAAGTTTCTTATAAGGTCTGTATCTTAAAGGAACCTCTATACCGGCAGGTTTGGTGAGTATGCTCTTTTTGTGAGAAAAAGCATCAAAGCCCGCTTTCCCGTGATAGGAGCCGATCCCACTCTCTCCCACTCCGCCAAAGGGCATCTCGGAGCTTACAACGTGCATAAGGCAGTCATTTACACAACCTCCGCCGAAGCGGCATCCATCCATCACCTTTTTTATATTTTCCTTATCTGTAGAGAAAATATACAGCGCAAGCGGCTTGTCATGAGCTTCCACTGTTTTTATCGCATCATCTATATCATCAAAGGTAAGTACGGGAAGAACGGGACCGAATATCTCCTCTCCCATGACCCTGTCCCTCCAGCTTACATTATCCATGACCGTAGGGGCTATCCTTAAGCCGCTATCATCACAGTCTCCTCCGTGAACCACCTTATCCCTGTCGATAAGCCTCTTTACTCTTTCATAATGCTTTCTGTTTATGATCTTTCCGTAGTCCGAAACCTTAAGCGGGTCCCTGCCGTATTGCCTTAAGATTTCCTGTTTTATATATCCTATAAGCTCATCCTTTACAAAAGAATCGCAGAGTATATAATCCGGAGCCACACATGTCTGTCCGCAGTTAATGTATTTTGCAAACACGATGCGCCTTGCCGCCTGCTTAAGTTTCGCGGAACCGTCCACTATGCAGGGGCTTTTTCCTCCAAGCTCCAATGTGACCGGCGTAAGATTTTTCGCAGCTGCCGCCATCACGATCCGGCCTGTATTTTTACTTCCCGTAAAGAAAATATGATCAAAATGCTGTTCCAGAAGGAAGGCATTTTCTTCCCTTCCGCCCTCGATCACAGCCACATACTCCGGATCAAAGGTTTCCTCTATCATCTCCCTTAACACCCTTGATGTTTCGGGAGCATAGGCACTGGGTTTTATTATGGCAGTATTTCCTGCCGCAAGAGCATCAGCTAACGGCTCGATCGTAAGATTTACCGGATAGTTCCATGGACTCATGATGAGCACATTACCGTATGGATATTTATAAACCCTGCTTACCGCAGGAAACAGAGTTATGGGTGTATGCTTTACGGATGATGCAGAATACACCGAGATATGGGAGAGCATATGGCTTATTTCGGAAAGAGATGTACCTATCTCGCACATATAGGCCTCTACAGCCCCCTTGCCCAGATCAGCCTTTAACGCAGCCAGAAGCTTTTCCTCATATTTACGCACAGCCCTTCCAAGCTTCTTAAGCGCCATAATGCGGTTGCCTATGGGAAGTGTCCTGCCGGAAGCAAAGTAAAGGCGCTGTTTTTCTATGATCGCAAGCTTTTCCGAATTATTCATATCTGCTCCTCCACGAAGAAAGATCATACATATGGTCTCTCTGAACTCATCATTTTTCAAAGTCAAAAGATGCTGTTATTATAGCACAACCGTTTTCGCGATGTATCGTATCTGTTCATAACCTATCTTACCCTTGACAGGTTTAAAAAATCCATCGACAATGTAAGTAAGCCGCTTGATAAGTGGCTGGCATTTTTCACTTATAAAGAACCGGCGGATATAATCTCGCTCGTAAACAGATATCCGGTATTCCTGCCACTTTACCATGATATAGCAGAATTCCACAATGATCCGAAGAAGGCGATCCCTAGTGACTTTCAGATAGTTACAACAAAAATATATGAAATAAAAAACGTCTGTGAGCTATCCCTGGACAGTTCACAGACATTTTGTTTTCGGCTGCTTAGGTGGTACAATTAAATTGTTGACAATTTAATTGTGCTGTTATATTATTTATATGAAACTATAGGAAACGGATTAACAAATTGCACTTTCGTTTCATATAACTGACATCAGATAAAGGAGGAACAGATATGGCAGCAGTTAATGTTACTAAAGATAATTTCCAGGCAGAGGTACTTGAAAGCGACAAGCCTGTTCTTGTTGATTTCTGGGCATCATGGTGCGGCCCCTGCAAAATGCTCTCCCCCATCGTTGAGCAGGTAGCCGAAAGCGTTCAGGATGTTAAGATATGCAAGGTTAATGTGGATGATGAGCAGGAGCTTGCGGAAAGATACAATATAATGTCTATCCCTGCCCTTAAGGTATTTAAGAACGGTGAGGTAGTAAATGAGGGCGTCGGCTTTATGCCCAGAGAAAAAGTAGAAGAGCTCATCAGAGTCTGAGAACGGAGGCATCCATGGAAGATATCGTGATAATCGGTGCCGGAACCGCAGGGCTTTCCGCCGCCATATACGCAAGACGCGCCGGGAAAAAGGCCGTAGTGCTTGAAGCCATGACCTACGGCGGTCAGATAATAAACACTCCGGATATTGAAAATTACCCCGGAATAAAGCATATATCCGGCTTTGATTTTGCAACGGGTCTTTATGAACAGGCCACTGCACTCGGCGCAGAAATAAAATTCGAGAAAGTGACGGGGATAAAGCTTTCATCCGACGGTATAAAGACCGTAAAGACCTCATCCTCGGAATATAAGACAAAGGCCGTGATACTTGCGACCGGCGCAAAGAACAGACCTTTAGGACTCGACAGGGAAGAAGAGCTTACCGGCAGCGGTGTCTCCTATTGCGCCACCTGCGACGGCGCCTTCTATAAGGGAAAAACCGTGGCTGTTAACGGCGGAGGCAATACAGCCATAGAGGATGCGGCCTTCCTTTCCTCCCTCTGCAAAAAAGTCTATCTGATCCACAGGCGTGACAAATTCAGGGCCGATGCTGCCGATGTGGAAAAATTAAAGGCAAAAGAGAATGTGGAATTCATACTCGATTCCACCATAAGCAGGCTTGAAGGCGACGACACCCTTACAGGCATAGAGATCCATAATGTAAAAAATGCCGTAAAGCAGCACCTCGATATAGACGGGCTCTTCATTGCTGTGGGACAGATCCCCGATAACAGTGCATTTGCAGACGTTGCGGAGCTTGACGAGAAAGGATATATCAAAGCCGGCGAAGATTGCCGCACAAAGACTCCCGGTATCTTTACCGCAGGGGACTGCCGTACCAAGACAGTCCGCCAGCTTACAACCGCTGCATCGGACGGCGCTGTGGCAGCTCTTGCCGCATGTTCATACTGTGACAGTACGGAGATAAACTCATGAGCGATAAATATGATTGTCTTAAGCTTGAAAACCAGCTCTGCTTTCCGCTTTACGCATGCTCAAAATCCGTTACCCGCAGATACCGGCCCTTCCTTGAGCCTTATGACCTTACCTATACGCAATATATCACCATGATGGTGCTCTGGGAGGAAAAGGAGATAAACGTCAAATGTCTGGGAGAAAGGCTTAAGCTTGATTCCGGAACACTGACCCCTCTCCTGAAAAAACTGGAGGCAAAAAATTATATCAGCAGACACAGAGCCTTGAATGATGAGCGCAATCTTATCATAAAGCTCACTCCCGATGGAGAAGCACTTAAGGATGAGATGCTAAAGGTTCCGGAACAGATGAGTAAATGCATGCCGCTTACCGAAGAAGAAGCTGCAGAGCTTTACAGACTGCTGGACAAACTGATGGAAGGAACAAAAGAGGAGGCTTAAAGCCTCCTCACTTTTATTTCATGTTTTTTATGAAATGTTCAAGCCTGCCCATGGCCGTTTTTAATTTTTCTATGGAATAGGCATAGGATATACGTACATATCCCTCGCCGCATTCACCGAAAGCGGTTCCCGGCACCACAGCTACCTTCTCCGCTTCAAGGAACTTACCCGCAAATTCCTCACTCGTAAGGCCAAACTGCTTCACACTCGGGAACACATAAAAGGCACCGAAGGGTTCAAAGCATTCCAGCCCCATATTCTTAAAGGCATCCAGCAGGAAGCGCCTGCGCTGGTCATATGCGCTCCGCATCAGCTTCACATCCTCATCACCGTTCTTTATCGCATCGACCGCGGCATATTGCGAAGTCGTAGGCGCACACATTATGGCAAACTGGTGTATCTTGAGCATCTGCTTAAGTATAAGCTCCGGGGCGCATACATAACCCAGACGCCAGCCGGTCATCGCATACGCTTTTGAAAAACCGTTGATATAAACTGTTCTCTCCCTCATTCCGGGAAGCTGTATGATCGAAGTATATTCATCCTTGTAATAAAGTTCACAATAGATCTCATCCGTTATCACAAAGATATCATGTTTCTCAATAACCTTTGCGATCTCTTCAAGATCCTTCTTCTCCATTACCGCGCCGGTGGGGTTGTTGGGAAAAGGAAGTATAAGTATCTTTGTCCTGTCTGTTATGACAGCCTCAAGCTCCGCTGCCGTAAGTCTGAATTCATTTTCCGCCTTAAGGTTTATATATACCGGAACTCCGCCTGCAAGTATGGTGCAGGGTTCATAGGAAACATAGCATGGCTGCGGGATAAGCACCTCATCGCCGGGATCCAGCATAGCCCTTAAGGCAAGGTCTATTCCTTCGGAGCCGCCTACCGTCACCATTATCTCCTTCGACGGTTCGTATGAAACTGAGAGCTTGCGCTTTATATATGCGGCTATCTCATCTCTTAATTCCATAAGGCCGGCATTGGATGTATAAAAGGTCCTGCCCTTTTCAAGAGAATATATAGCCTCATCCCTTACATGCCAGGGTGTGTCAAAATCCGGCTCACCTACGCCGAGGGATATGGCGTCCTTCATCTCGCTTACAAGATCAAAGAATTTTCTTATGCCTGAGGGTTTGATCCCCGGGACTGTTTTATTAAGAGGATCTCTCATGGCGTGATCATCTGCCTTTCATCTTCTTCCGGCTTAGTCATTATGGTGCCGTGATCCTTATAAGTCTTTAATATAAAATGAGTGGAAGTACTTAAAACATTTTCCATTGTCGAAAGCTTTGTGTGAACAAATGAGGAAACCTCTTTTATGGAACGGCCTTCTATCGTCACTAAGAGGTCATATCCGCCGCTTATAAGATATACACTCTTTACCTCGGGATATTTGTATATCCTTTCGGCTATACCGTCAAAGCCCTGACCTCTCTGAAGCGTTACTCTTACCTCTATTAACGCCGTTACTTTATCAACGCCTGTCTTGTCCCAGTCTATCATCGTATGATAGCCGCAGATAACGCCTTCCTCTTCCATCTTTTCCATCTCGGATGCGATCACATCATCCTCGCTTCCAAGACGGACTGCAAGCTCGTGCACATCCACCCTGCTGTTCTTTTCGATCGTGGTAAGTATATCCTCTCTTAGCATCTTAAACCTCCGTCAGTCTTTAGTAAGATACTGTCTTGTATCCCCGTTAATAAGAAGCTTTTCCTTTCCGGGAATGGTACATCCTATTATACGAGCCGGTATGCCGGCATTCAACAATAGTTCTTCCGCATATGCACCTGCCGCAGTGCTTATCAGATACATGCCTTTACTCTTCGCCCTGTATGGATCCGTATCGAGGATTTCGGCAAGCTCTGTGGTCTGCTGCCTTAAGGGTATTTTATCTACGTACACATGAACCCCTACGGATGAAAAACCGGTAAGCCACCACAATGCACCATATATTCCGTTTTCTCCCGCCGGCCAGAGACTGTATTCCGGAAGCGGGCTTAGTATGCTTTTAAGTTCGTCATCTGAAAAAGCAAGCGGTTCTGTAACCTTTATGGCTTCCTTAAGCCAGTGTTCCGGAAAAGATCCCCTGCCTGCTCCGTCTGAAAACATTGCGTGCGCCCATTCATCCGCAGCATAACCTGCAGCGATCACATCCTCAAAGAAAGCAGCCTTCTTTTCTGCCGGGGCCACCCTTTCCTTCCGCTGCATGTTAAGGATCCACGGATCCGGTGGTCTGTTCCGGCGCCGTTATGCCCGCAGCTGCCGCGGCCGCTGCCTGGGCCTGAAGCTGAGCCACGGTTGCCTTGCATACATCTATACTTCCGCTGGCTGCAGCCGCCTGCATGGACTGGCTGAACACTGCATCTCCCGCCGCTATACCTACTACAGCTGTACGCGGTGTCGCATTGTAAACACTGCTGTTAACTTCTTCCCTTGATGTCTCCACGCCGTTTTCGTAGGTCTTCTTCCAGAGCTTTGCCTTATAGCCTATATGTGCGGACTGTATGCTTATATAGCCCACCGGAAGGCTTGCATCTGTAATGATCACCTCGTTCTCCGGCACGGTTTCCGAAAGAACCTCACTCTCAAATTCAACTTTGTGTGAAGAAGGTCTGGTCTCCACTCCGTAAACCTTAAACGTGATCTTTTTATTTTCTGTATATCCCTCTATGTAAACCGGATAATCCGTATTATTGACGAAACGGAAATTCTTGCCTGAAGATTCCGCTATGGCCGCATCCGCAGACTTATCCACGTAGTTTACTATCATTGAATGATTATGACGCTCGGTAACCTGAAGCTCGGCCTTTAAAACCGCATTATACAGTGTGGACGATACCTGGCATATACCGCCTCCCAGACTGTCTACCACCTGCCCCTGGGAATATGAACCTGCAAGAAAGTAACCGTTTGCCTCCGTAAAAGGCGTGATCTTTTCAAGCATGGAGAATTCATCTCCGGGATAAAGAAGTGTCCCGTCCACCAGCCTGCATCCGTTTGCCACATTTTTACTCCTGTTTGCTCCGGATGAAGAATAGCTTGTGGTAAAAGTTCCAAGTACATCCTTTACCTTTTCCAACTCGGAAGCCTGCTCCTCAGGCTGTATATCCGACACAGGAAGCTCTACCCTTGTCTCACCTTTCTGGATCTGCGCAAAAAGGCCATTTTCAAGCAGCTCAATGGAGGCATCTATATCAACGCCATATCCGGCTTTTCCGGGAGTGATCACAAACTGTCCCGCATTTCTTGAAAGCGAAGCATTTTCTACGGGAGTATCATAGGCCGTACAACGTTCAGTTATAAAACTTCTGAGAACACTGTCATCAAAGCCCACATCAAGAGGAAGCACCATGCCGTTATGTTCCATATCCTTGTGCATCTTGTAACGCTCTATCACATTACCTTTGGAAACATATGATGCAGCTTCATTTATAACATCGGGATTGTTCCACACCGGTGCAAGTTCATAGAAAGACGCCTTCACTTCGTTTCCGCCTGTGGTAACAAAAGTAAGCTCTGTCTGGAATATACCGTCAAGATAAGATTTTACGGCATCCTTTGCTTCATCTGCCGTCATGCCGGAAACATCCACTTCGGATATATGCACGCCCTCAAATATCGTATCGCCTTCGGGACCTGCACTCTTCTCAAGAAGCGTAACAGGAGCTGCAGCCTTCCCTGAAAGTACGGAAAAAACAAGCACTGCTGCCATAAAAGATATAACCAGTGCGCCATATATTATTTTTTTATATCCCATCTTATTCATCTTCTTTCAAAAACTCCGTAAAAAGGCTATAATCCTTTTATAAAGACAGGAAGCCCACTATAGCCGGAAGCACCATGGAAAGCGTAAGTATGATGATCAGAATAAGAGTCATGGTACTGCGCCTCCTGCTGTAACTGCTCCTGTGCTGCTCCTTTTCCTTATTTTTTTTGTTTTTATTTTTTGAAGACATATGTTTTTCTCCGGAAACAATTTTTACGAAAATTTTAATTAAAAATCGTCAAAATCACTAAAAGGACATTATAGATGAACTTCCCAATTTTGACAAGTGTGATCCTGTTCATAATAATACTCTCTTTTGCCATTAAGCGCTCTTCAAAAGACGAACGCGCTCTGGAAGAATTTCTTGAAAAAGAAGCACAGGCAAACACCACGGCAAAGAAGGATCTTGATAAACTTAACTATATCTCTGTTCCGGCGGGATTTCTTTCAATGCCTTCGGATCCCGAAGATCATGACAGCTCAGAGGCCTTAAGGATGCTCAATTTTCTTAAGGATAAAAAGATAGTGAACTTAACCGGCATTTCAAACACTGACCTTAAGCTTGAATACGGCGCGGCAAATCTTCCCATACTCGCTTCCTATGACAGCAATTTCACCCTTCTTGCAAGAGCTCTTCAGATGGAGGCAGTATATCTTGAACGAAACGGATATAACGATCATGCACGGGAAGTTCTTGAATTTGCGGTCGATAAAGGCAGCGATATAAGCGCCAGCTATAAACTGCTGGCTTTGCTTTATGAAAAAAGCGGAGAAAAAAATAAAAAAGACGGCCTTAAAGAAAAAGCCGCCCTTTTAAACAGTGCATCAAAAAACGCAATACTTCGCGCGCTGGAGGATTGATCATATCTTCTCTCCTGTCCCCCATATCAGATCACGCCACTGCGCAACCTGCTCCACAGTCATAAATCCATTTGAAGTTCCCATAAAACCTATCTTGTAAGAAGCAAAGAGCAGTGCATTCTTTATCGCATTTATAGAATCCTTTGTTTCCTGATAATAATGCAGAAAACATGCAAAAAGCGCATTTCCGGCACCGGCTGTATTGACCACCTCATTTGTCTTTACACTGTCATAATGAATATGCATGTTTCTCTTGCGATCAAATATGATGAGGCCTTCCGAGCCCTGACCAAGCAGTATGATCTCTGTTCCGTATTTTTCCGCTATAGTCTTCATAACATCAAAGGGATTCTCTGCTATGGTATCATCGCTGATATATAGTATGGATGCCACTTCCAGAAAATCACGGTTGTAGTGTTCTCTCTCCCAGCTGAACTCGTGTATGTTCACAGCCACGGGAACCTTGTATTTTTCGGCAGTCTTTAAGAACGGCCTGCAAAAATTTGCATTGGAAAGCACAAGCATATCACTCCTTGCCACAAGAGGCGGCACCATCGACATATCATAGTTTGCCTCTCTTAAGCCTTTTATATCTTCGAATATCTGCTGCCTTCTGTCATTATCATAAAGAATAACCTGAGCCGGCGTAGCATCCAGGATGGGCAGTATATACTCCGTAGAAATGGTCTCCTTTCTATCAGCCGGATTAAAGACATTCATATCCTGCCCTCTTCCAACCATTGAGAGAAAATCCACCTCGTCCCCAAGCCACTCAAGCGCCAGGCTTTCGTTATAGCCATCCCCGCCTGCTGCGGTAAATATGGTATCCGGATTACTGCTCACCGGAGCAAAATCCACCGGTATCTTTTTTACTTTTACTATGGTCTCTATCTGCGATATTCCAGCTACTGTAAATCTGCTCATTTTTTATAACCTCACTGGTGTAGGACTGATACTTAGACAGAATAACACAAAAAACATCCGCATTCAACATGCGGATGTTTCTTATAATATGCGTAAAATAATTATTTCTTCTTTGCAGCTGCCTTCTTTGCGGGAGCCTTCTTTGCGGGCTCTGCAGGCTTCTCAGCTTCCTTCTTAGCCTCTTCCTTTTTTGCAGGCTCAGCCTTCTTTGCGGGAGCTGCCTTCTTTGCAGGCTCAGCTTTCTTTGCAGTCTCTGCCTTCTTTGCAGGAGCTGCTTTCTTTGCGGGAGCTGCCTTCTTTGCAGCCTTAGGTAATACTTCCTTAAGTGCAAGGAACTTCTCTACATTTCCCTCAACTCTTATCTTTCCTTCATTAAACGCCTGACCTGCATCAAGCTTTCCATCTGCCATGGCAATTATATCACTGCTGTCTGCAACGATCTTTGCATCATGATCATAATACTCATAGGGCTCTACGGCAATCTTTCCATCCTTTACAGCAATATAGAAAGCGCCCTCACCATCTCCTGTCACGTCAACCTGTACTGCAAGATCTCCAGCCTTAGCTGCATCGATCTTCGTCAACTTTTTCTGTACGTATTCAACGATCTCTTCGTACGTCATAATCTCTCTCCTTTTCCCTCCGGCTGAAGCCCTGCTCTGCATTTTCCATTGCAGTACATAAAATGATTGTTTAAAATACCTTTGATACTATACAACTAAAAAAAAAATACGTCAACACTTTGTTTTTATTTTAACACATGAAAGAAAAAACACGAATAAAAAAAATATTAGACCTTTTAGATGATCACTACGGAACTGAGCATGTATGTTATCTCGATCATGACTTTGCATGGCAGCTTCTTACTACCACTATACTCAGCGCGCAGTGTACGGATGCACGCGTAAATATAGTTACAAAAGAGCTGTTTAAAAAGTACCCCTCGGTAAAAGCTCTTGCGGAAGCTGACTTAAATGAGCTCGAAAACGACATCCGTTCCACCGGCTTTTACCATAATAAGGCTCTGCATATTAAGGCATGCTGCAAAGAACTTCTGGATAAATATAACGGAGAGGTACCCTCTGATATCGAAAGCCTTACTTCACTTCCGGGTGTAGGACGCAAGACCGCAAATGTTATCCGCGGAAATATATACTCCATACCATCCATAGTCGTTGATACACATGTAAAACGCATATCGGCAAAGCTTGGCCTTACCGAAAGTGAGGATCCCGTAAAGATAGAATACGATCTGATGGAAATACTTCCAAAAGATCACTGGATACTCTGGAACCTTCAGATAATAGCCCACGGCAGAAGCATATGCACTGCAAGAAACCCCGATTGCACAAACTGCTTTTTAAAAGATCTCTGTCCCGGAAAGAACATGGATTAACCTAAATCAAAAGAGCTGCCCGTTACGGACAGCTCTTTTATCTGTTCATTTAAATTCAATTACTGCTCAGCGATAGCGCCTACGGGGCAGTTACCTGCACATGTACCGCAGGAAATGCACTTCTCAGCATCGATCTCGTACTGGCTGTCTCCCTGGGAAATTGCATCTACAGGGCAATTGCCGGCACATGTTCCACACATGATGCAGCTGTCATTAATAACATAAGCCATGATAAATACCTCCTTTAAGTAATTGATTCACTTCTTGGTGGTAAGCATAACACCGGTAAGCCGGTTAGTGTTAGTTAATCTTTGTTTAAACGGGCTAATCCCTGTTCAAAAACAGGCTCTTAATATCAAAGTACCGGCTTTATGGCATCAAGAGTGCGTGAATATGCGGGAAGAAATTCTTCAAGAAACACTTCGGCTTCGGGAAGTCCCATATCCTTTACCGAATTAATGGCAGAACTCTCGGCATCAGCAAATTCATCATTTCCTGCCTTCTTCTCCTGTATGCATTTTATATACGCCGAAAGCTTATCGGCGCATTTCACAAGCTTTGCCTCATAAGCATGCTCCACATCCGAAAAGAGCACATGCCTGAAAGCATCCTGCATATCCTCCGGAAGAAGTGTAAGAAGGCTCTCGTTCGCATCCTTCTCTATCTGCTTATACGCATGCTTTATCTCCAGACTGCGGTATTTTACCGGCGTGGGCATATCTCCCGTAAGTATCTCGGAAACATCATGATACATTCCAAGGAGTGCTGCGTGTTCGGCATCGAGATCCTTTCCGAAGCGTGTATTGCCTATGATGCACAGGGCATGGGAAAGCATGGCAACTTCAAGCGAATGTTCCGAAAGATTCTCCTCTTCGGAATTACGCATAAGAGCCCAGCGGTCTATCCATTTAAGCCTTGCCATCATGGCAAAAAAAGCATAATCCTTTTTCAATCCTCTTCCTTCTTTCTTTTAAATACCCAGGCCTGCTGTATCTTATAACTTATGAAGAACAGCACCGTATCAACCACCATCTTTATAAGGGTTGTAAGCCCCGCAGATTCTGTTCCCGAGATCAAAGCCAAACCTTTTACGATAAGGCCGGAGAGCATCATCTGAACAAACCACAGGAGAAGGTATTTTGGCCCTGATGAAGCAATATCCTTTGCCTTTGATCTGAATATGATACGGTTGAAATTATAATTAAAAAGCCCCGAGCATACGCGGGCTATTACGGTAGATGCCATTATCGGATCAAATATAAATGCATCCGTTAAGATCCCTTTAAGCAGTCTGAAGATAATGAGATCCAGCAGTGCAGAACCAAAAGAAGATATGGCAAATTTAATAAACACCTTATATATCCTGAGCGAATCCTTTATGGGATTGAAATGCGAGCTTGCATTATCGTCAAGATATATGATTTCTATGGGAACCTCTTTAAAAGGAACGTCCATGTCTTTAAGTGCGAAGATCATATTCATCTCATACTCGTAACGCTCGCCGCTCACTTCCAGAAGAGACTCTAATATATCTGCAGAAACGACTCTTAAGCCTGTCTGTGTATCCGAAAGAACTATGTCACAAAAGAACTTCATAAGACGGCTCGTAAGACGGTTTCCGAAGCGGCTCCTTGGCGGTATCTTCGAATCGGATGTAAAATCCCTGCAGCCGAATACCACGGGGGCTTTGCCGTTTTCTTTTTTAAACTCTTTAAAAGCCTCGCAGCATGCAAGCGTATCCTTTAGCGTATGCTGTCCGTCTGCGTCAAGTGTGACTACAGCCTCCGCATCTTTTATGTTTTCAGCGATATGTTTAAAACCCGTCTTTAATGCGGCACCCTTGCCCCTGTTAACCTCATGGACAAGGATCTTCACATTTTCATATAAGGATATCTTTTCAAAAATATCTTTATAGCTGTCATCACAGCCATCATTCACAACAACAATATGACTGAACTCTTTTACGAGTTCAGCCATAAGTTCCGTCATCTTTTCATCCGGACAATAAGCCGGTATAAGTGCAACTATATGTTCTTCCATTTTGCCTTATATCATATCTTCTTTACAGAGATCGTAAGCTTCTCGCCGTTTATATCCCATTCTTTCGCGCCTTCAAAGCTCTCGCCCGTCTTAAGCGCATCGGCCAGTACCTTTGTGGATATTGCCTCGGAATTTCTTTCAATGACCGCCTCAAGCTTTTCATTTCCGGTAAATGCAGCCTCTATGCGGTCCATTACCTCAAAACCGGAATCCTTACGCATGGTCTGAAGCTTGCTGATGATCTCAAACACAAAACCTTCCTCGATAAGCTCTTCGGAAAGATCCGTATCAAGAACCACCGTAAATGCTCCGTCCGATTCAGCTGCATATCCTTCCTTCTGTTCCATCGATATCAGCAGATCTTCGTTTGCAAGAGATATGGTCTCTCCATCTGCGTCGAAGGAAAGAACTCCCTTCTCCTTAAGCTCCGCATACGCACTGTTTCCGTCCAGGGAAGCAAGGTGCTGCTGTATGGATTTAAGATGCTTTCCGTATTTGGGACCAACGGTCTTAAGCTGGGGCTTAAATTTGTATGAAGTGTATCCGCTCACATCATCGGAAAATTCCACTTCCCTGACATTTAACTCTTCCCTTATTATCTCCGTATAAAACTCGTCTGTCTTAACGGGAGACTTAACGAACATCCTGCCTATAGGTTGGCGGTTCTTTATATTTGCAGTATTTCTTGCTGCTCTTCCTATGGTGACTATCTTAAGCACAGTCTCCATATTCTTCTCGAGTTCCTTATCGATGAATTTCTCATCGGATGCAGGAAAATCACACAGATGAATGGATTCCTTCGCAGAAGCATCCGTGCTGCGCACAAGATTCTGGTAGATCTCCTCTGTCATGAAGGGTATCATGGGTGCTGCTGCCCTGCATATGGTCACAAGAGCGGTGTAAAGCGTCATATAGGCATTTATCTTATCCTGCTCCATTCCCTTTGCCCAGAAACGCTCACGGCTGCGTCGTACGTACCAGTTACTCATCTCATCCGTGAAATCCTGAAGGGCTCTTGCAGCCTCAGGTATACGGTAATTACCAAGATGTGAATCAACCTCCGCTACAACGGTATTAAGCCTTGATAACAGCCACTTATCGATCACGGCAAGCTTATCATATTCAAGCTCATGCTCCGAAGCATTAAAATCATCTATATTTGCATAAAGCACCCAGAATGCATAGGTGTTCCAGAGAGTTCCCATGAACTTTCTCTGACCTTCCTGCACGGCCTTGCCATGGAATCTGTTTGGAAGCCACGGTGCCGAATTGATATAGAAATACCAGCGGATGGCATCCGCACCATACTCTGTAAGAGCCGAAAAAGGATCAACGGCATTGCCCAGATGCTTGCTCATCTTCTGACCTTTTTCATCAAGGACCAGTCCGAGTACGATGACATTTTCATAGGGCGCCTTATTAAAGAGCAGTGTGCTCTCAGCCATGAGGGAATAGAACCAGCCTCTGGTCTGGTCCACAGCCTCTGATATGAACTGGGCCGGGAACTGCTTTTCAAACTTTTCCTTGTTTTCAAACGGATAATGATGCTGTGCAAAAGGCATGGCGCCGGAATCAAACCAGCAGTCGATCACCTCAGGAACCCTGTGCATCGTACCTCCGCACTTCTCACACTTTATGGTCACTTCATCAATATAGGGCCTGTGAAGTTCTGTTTTCTCAGCTGCAGGATCACCGCTTTTTTCTGCCAGTTCCTTCCTGGAGCCTATGCACATAACTTCATTACAATCCGGACACGTCCAGATATTAAGAGGAGTGCCCCAGTAACGGTTTCTTGAGATTCCCCAGTCCTGGATATTTTCAAGCCAGTTTCCGAATCTGCCTTCACCGATCGAGGGCGGGATCCAGTTTACGGTCTTATTGTTCCTTACCAGATCATCCCTGACATCCGTCATCTTTATGAACCATGTTTCCCTTGCATAATACAGAAGCGGGGTATCACAACGCCAGCAGAAGGGATAATCATGCTCGAATTTGGGGGCGTCATACAGTAAGCCCTCTTTATCGAGATCAGTAAGCACCTTGGGATCCGCATCCTTTACGAAAAGTCCGGCATAGGGAGTTTCCGCAGTCATATTACCCTTTCCATCTACGAACTGTATAAAGGGAAGATCATTTTCACGCCCCACCCTTGCATCGTCTTCACCGAAAGCGGGAGCTATATGAACTATACCCGTACCGTCTGTCATGGTGACATAGGAATCTGCCGTCACAAAATGTGCTTTTTTGTGCTGCTTTTCGGCAGCTTCTCCGGTACATTTAAAGAGAGGCTCATATTCCCTTCCCTTAAGATCCGTACCCTTAAAGCTTTCAAGTATCTCATAGGCAGGCTTTCCTTCTTCGGCAAGCTTTCCAAGAACGGCATCCAGAAGCGCTTCCGCCATATAATAGGTATTGCCGTCTGCTGCTTTTACCTTGCAGTACGTCTCATCCGGATTTACGCAGAGAGCCGTATTGGAAGGAAGCGTCCAGGGAGTTGTTGTCCACGCAAGAAAATAAGCTTCTTCATCCCTGCATTTAAAGCGAACAACCGCGGAACGTTCCTTTACAGCCTTATACCCCTGGGCAACCTCATGAGAAGAAAGCGGTGTGCCGCAGCGGGGACAGTAAGGAACGATCTTAAAGCCCTTATAGAGCAGCCCCTTGTCGTAAATCTGCTTTAATGCCCACCATTCGGATTCAATATAATCATCATGATAAGTAACATAGGGATCGTCCATATCAGCCCAAAAACCGACTGTACCGGAGAAATCCTCCCACATTCCCTTATATTTCCATACGCTCTCTTTGCATTTCTCTATAAAAGGCTCCAGACCGTATTCCTCAATCTGATCCTTACCGTCAATGCCAAGAAGCTTCTCAACCTCTATCTCTACAGGAAGACCATGGGTATCCCATCCGGCCTTTCTGGGCACCATATACCCCTTCATGGTGCGGTATCTGGGTATCATATCCTTTATGACACGGGTAAGCACATGACCGATATGAGGCTTGCCGTTTGCCGTAGGAGGTCCGTCGTAAAATGTATAAGTAGGACAGCCTTCCCTCTGCTCTATGCTCTTCTCAAAGATCTTATTCTCTTTCCAGAAGCCTTCGATCTTCTTTTCCCTTTCCACAAAATTAAGATCCGTAGATACCTTTGCGTAATGCATTTCCTGATATTCCTCCTGCCTTAAAGTTCGTAATATGAAAGCAGCCTTGTAACCGCCCTGTAATATTTATAATGATCCTGGTTCCACTGAAGCGGCATCCCGATCATACAGAAAGCAAGCATGGCATACTTATCATTTTTATCCTTAAAATTCAGTATAACAAAGGAATTGATATGATGCTTTGCAAATAATTCCTTGATCCCGGAATATTTCTGCGGTATTGACTCCAGCCTGCTGACAACAAGCATTTCATCCGACCCGAAGAATTCCCAGGCTTCCCCTGTACAATACTCCTTGATAGCACGGCGGGCCGCTTCTTCCGGTACGGCTTTCCCCATACGGTAGAGCACATTCCCCGGCTCCCCTGATGAAAGGAGCAGGTAATCCAGCTTAAGTGTCTCAGCAAACTCCCGGCATATATCCTCGGGAGACGGCCGCCTCCCCGAATTATAACGGTCAAAAAGATTCACGATCATCTCGGAAGGAGACACATCTCTTGCTGCGCCCACGGTGGAGCTTACAAGACGGTTTTCTTTTATATGCTCAAGGGTATCATGCTTCTCAGCAGTGTAGATGATATAACGGTTACGTCCCTTCTTCTTTCCGATATAGAGCAGGTGGTCTGCCAGAAGGAAGAGATCATCATAGTTTCCCGCATCTCTGGGATACATTGCAGCGCCTACGGTAATGGTAAGCGGGCTTTTGCCGTCTGCTCCCACATTCGGGAACAACACTCCTATCTGCCCCCTTATCTGCCTGAAGCATTCCCTCAGATCCTTTTCATCTGTTGAATGATCAAGTACTATAAGGAACTCATCACCGCCGAACCTTCCTGCCTGACCGTTTGTGCCCACAGCCTCTTTTATGACGCCGGCAACACCCCTTAATACCTCATCGCCGTAACGATGACCATAGGTATCATTTATCTGCTTGAAATAATCTACGTCTATTATCGCTAAAGCAACGCCGCCGTTCTCAGCTTCTATGGCATGCATGGCGAAATCGCGTATATCATTCTTGGAATAGAGCCCGGTAAGCTGATCCAGCTGCCTGCCCTGGTTTCGCTCAACACCACGGCCTGCGGCGCGGATCACACCTATCACGCCTTCACTGTTGTCTCCGTATTTGATAAGGCGGCCCTCTACGATCGTCTTCTTTATCTTTTTATCCTTATTGATCAGATTGCAGTCGATCTCTTCATGTATCACGCTGCTCTTTGTCCTTAAAGCGATCATTAACATCCTTATCTGATCGAAATTCTCCTCGGGAGCAAAACGGCGCATATTCTCCTCAAAATCCCTGATGGGACGCATGCCGTCACCATAGATGGTATTTGCCGCATTGTATACCGTAAAATTCTGGTTTTCCGGATCATAATCGAAAAAGATCTCGTTGCAGAGCCCCATCATTGCAGTCTTTGATTCAAGGGCACGACTCATTCCTTCATGAGCAAGCACCAGATCATCCATTCTGGTGATCATGGTCTTTACAAAACCTGCAGTTTTGTTGTGCTCAAGAATTTTCATAAAATACAGCTCCTGATCTTTTCCGTCCGAACTAATCCTTGCGGGGAACCATAAATGTCTCTCGGTATCCTCCACTGCCGCAACAAAGGTTTTCTTACTCTCCTCGTCCATAAAGTCCGTAACCGGAGAATATATATCATCATGCAGATATTTAAGCGACGTGGCATCTCCGTTTAAAAAGTGATAGTCATCATCAGTAAGCAGCATTAAATGAAAAACATTATCACTCATCCCCCCAAACCTCCTATTTGAATAAAATGATCCTATATCCTGTCAGGGTTTCCATACAAACCAGGTAAACAGATACCCGGATATTACTGCCGTAAGTGTAAAAGGTATACCTATCTTAAAGAAGTCCCTGAATTTTACCTCATACCCTTCCTTTCTGAGCATTCCCACGCCGGCTATATTTGCCGAAGCTCCGATAGGCGTTATGTTTCCACCCAGGGTGGCACCGATCAAAAGTCCGAAATACAGGAAATAGGGCTCTATGGAGAGCGCCTGTGAAACACTGTAAAGTATGGGCAGCATGGTTGCAACATAGGGTATGTTGTCTATAAATGCGGACACGAGCACCGATCCCCATACCACTATTGAATAAAGCAGGAATACATTGCTGCCTCCGGCGTTTGATATCAGGTCTGCGAGATCATCGATCATACCTGCATTGGTTATGCCTCTTATAACACAGAAAAGGCCGGTAAGAAGGAACATGGTATCCCAGTCAAGGGCCTTTAATGCCTTGATCATCTTACCTGTACCCTTTTCCTTCACAGCTTCCCATGCCACGGTGATAATACCGCACACCATGCATATTATACCATTTGTGGTCTCCGGTTTCATCTCTTCGGGTATAAAAGATGCGATTATAAGGAGTACCACGTGCCCTAACATCGTAATTGTAGGAAAATAATCGTTAACTTCAGTATGTTCACTTGAAGTGACGGGATCCTTATCCTTCTTAAAAAGGATCATCATGATGGGTACTGTAAGAAGCGCACCGAGCTCCACTGCAAAGAAGATACCGGCCTTGCCGTGCATCACGAAGAAGTCATTGAAGTTCATGCCCGCCTGGGCAGCCAGCATTATGGAAGTGGTATCACCTACAAGAGTGGCCGCTCCCTGAAGATTGGAAGATACGGCAATACATATTATCATTGATACGGGAGATATCTTTAATTTCTTGCATATTGCAAGTCCAACCGGCGCCACCATAAGGACAGTGGCCACATTGTCGATAAATGCGGATATGATCCCGGAAAAGAGTGACATGAGTATGGTTACCCACATAACATTGGGTGCGAGCCTGAGCAGCCATTCCGCTATGACATTAGGCATTTTTGAATCAATGAAATAATCGACGATGATCATGGTTCCCCATATCATCATGAGTACATTCCAGTCTATGGCTCCGGGGACCTCCCCTATGGGAAGTATGGGCACATCGCCTATCCCTATAACAGTAATAAGAACATACAGGGCTGCACAGCTGAGCGCCACAACCGCTCTTCTCTTTGGCAGCAGCACCATGAGCACATACATAAGAACGAATATTACTACAGCGATAAGCTTTGACGATATCAATCCATTACCTCCCTGCGCCGTATAAATTGTACAAAAAGGCAGATAATGCCTT
>JAFYBJ010000064.1 GCA_017540265.1 Lachnospiraceae bacterium | reverse complement strand
GGTATCATCGGTATTATTTATGAGCACCGCGGACTGCCCCTCCCTTGAAAACCGCCCGTAAGCAAGCAGACCGTAAGCACGCTTTATAACCTTTATCGAGCCATGCTTGAATTCATGATATTTCTTCCTTATGGCTATCATCTTTTTATGAAAGGCTATGAGTTCCATGTCCTCATGCCCCCAGGGATAGGTCCTTCTGTTGTCGGGATCCGTAAAACCCGTCTGCCCTGCTTCATCCCCGTAATAGACAGTCGGAGCTCCCAGCCATGTAAATTGAAGGAGTACAGCCTCCCTCATAACAGCCTTGTTCACACCTTCATCCGCTGCCGCAGGCCCGAGGCTTCCCGTTCGCCCCGCCCTGTGGTTTGTCCTTGTAAGAAAACGCGAGTGATCATGGTTTGAGAGCTCGTTCATTGCTATCTCGAGAGACTGGAAAGGCATATCCGCACTGTGATATATCATCGCATTCCAGAAATTATCCGTATTATTTAACTGATCTGCCCTGAACTCATCCGAATGTTTCTGCATTCCCGTAAAGAACCAGGTCACAGGCTCCATAAAGGCATCATAGTTCATCACCGTATCCCACTCATTTCCCTGCAGCCATGCATTCGGGGAACCATAATGCTCCGCAAGTATAACGGCATTGGGATTTGCAGCCTTTACGGCTTTTCTGAAATCCTGCCAGAATCTGTGATTGTATTCCGTACCGCGGCCCAGATCCGCCGCCACGTCAAGTCTCCAGCCATCGGCATTATAAGGCGGAGATACCCACTTGCGCCCTATCTCCAGAATATAATCGTGAAGCTTTTCCGATTCTTCATAATTGAGCTTGGGAAGAGTATCATTTCCCCACCATCCGTCGTAGGTGGTATTATCAGGCCATCTGTCCTCAAAAAAACGGAAATAATCATGATAGGGGCTTTCCTTATCCGTAAATGCCCCCCTCTCATATCCGTTCACTCCGTCATAGATCTTTTCCCGGTCAAGCCACTTGTTAAAAGACCCGCAGTGATTGAACACACCGTCCATTATCACTTTAATGCCGTGTCTGTGGGCACTTGCAACCACCTCGGAAAAAAGCCTGTTGGACGCTTCCAGATTCTCCGGATCCGTCACCCTCTTTATATATCTCGATGCCCTCGAATTGGTTCTGTCTCCTTCTGCCAGCAGTTCACCGCCGTCATTTATTATCTTTCCGAAATGAGGATCGATATGGTCGTAATCCTGTATGTCATATTTATGATTTGAAGGAGAAACGAAAAGCGGGTTGAAATATATCACCTCAACTCCCAGATCTGCCAGATAATCCATCTTGTCCAGCACGCCCTGCAGATCCCCTCCATAGAAATTCCTTACATCCATGGCATCGGGATATCTGTCCCAATCATCCACGTGATGCACATGTTCGCCTATATAGGCATATTCCCTGTCCTGCACATCATTTGACTTATCCCCGTTGCAGAAGCGGTCCGTAAATATCTGATACATAACGGCGCCTTCCATCCATTCCGGTGTCCTGAAGCCCGGGATCACCTTGAAACGGAAATGCTCATCAATATTTTTTGCCACGCCCCTTGTATCAAACAGGACAGTTATCTTCCCAACATGTATCTCAAAATGATATATGAGCGGAGCATCTTCCAGCTGTATCTCAGCCATGTAATAATCAAAAAGCTCGTCGCACTCATATAAGTCCATGAGTACCTTCTCTGCCGTCTCCCCGCTGCCTTTCACAAGGTAAACATGATCGGGATTGTTGTGAGCAGCCCTGAAGCGGACCTTCAGCATATCATAAGCAGCCGGTTTTGACGGTGATATGAAATTTCCCGTGGTATCGGAATAAAAAGAATTCTTCCTTATAAGGGGTCTCATCCCCGCAATATAATACTGATTCAGATGGAGAAACTTACCTGCGTCCATGCTCATACCTCACGATCTGTATCCATTCAGTTCCGAAGGATCCGGATAATTACGCATTTCATCAAGATTTTAGCAAACAGGGGACTTGTTTACAAGTTTTGCATTATGCTAAAATGTCCCTGTTTTATTTTAAAAATCATTGATCCGAGGTATATACATATGAGCACAGGATGGATAATCTTCATAATAGTTATGGCTGTGATCGTTCTGATCATCACAGGACTCTATTTTGCCGGAAAGAAACTTAAGGCCCGCCAGGATGAGCAGCAGGCCATGATAGAAGCAAACAAGATGAGCGTCTCTCTTTTAGTCATCGACAAGAAGAAGATGAAACTTAAGGATGCCAATCTTCCCGCATCCGTGATGGCCCAGGTTCCCAAGATCTCCAGAGGAATAAAGGTTCCCATGGTAAAGGTTAAGATAGGTCCGCAGATAATGACCATGTTCTGCGATGAGAATATCTTCGAGCAGATACCCGTGAAAAAAGAAGTGAAAGCCACCATAAGCGGCAATTACATAACCGGCGTAAAGGGTGTTCACGGTACAAAACTCGAGGAAAAGAGCAAAAAGAAAAAGGGCGTCTTTAAGCGCGCCCTTGAAAAAGCTCAGGAAAAAGCCGGAGTTAAACCGCTGAAATAGGATTTTTAAACATTACTCCGGCGCCTGCCTTCGACCTGACTTCCATCACCATCTTACAGTCGGCATAGAAGGAATAGTTTATATCCATCCTGTAGTCTATCTCTATCCTCATCATATCATCATCGGGGGTATCGATCTTTATATCCTCCGTATCTATCCCCATCATGAGACTTCCGAAAGGCATATTATAGCTGCACATATTCTTCTGCCCTTTATAGAAGTTCATGCTGCTGTTTGTAAATCCCTTCCTGCTTATCTCAACGGAATCGGGCATTATCTTTACCATTGTATGTGTATTCCCATCTCCGTCTCCTGCGGGCTCATCATATATGAGGATCTTCTTTCCGTCCTTTTCGTAGTAAGAACCGGGGACTATCATTTCAGCATCACCCTGCTCTCCATCAGGACCTCTGTATTGCAGTCCCTTTAATGATATGAGTACATCCTTCGTCAAAACCGGCTTCCTCCGTCTGCGTGTTCTTAATCTTTTATCATTCCTCGGGAAATTTTTTAAGGAAAACATCCACCTGCCTTGTTATATGCGCCCTTGCAGCAATCCCCGCTGCTTCAGGATCGCCTGCTTCTATGGCCTTTATGACCGCCGTATGTTCCCTCACAAGATCAGGCCTTGTCTCCACGATCTTATCCGTCTCATAACGGTAACGGTTCACCTGGTCTTCCATTTCCCTGTTTATCTCAATAAGCTTTCTGTTCCCGCCTGTGGCAGCGATCGCAGCATGAAATCTCGTATCAGCTTCCACTATACTGTGCAGATCGCCGTTTCTTATTTCCTCTTCGAACTGTTCTTCGACAGCTTTTATCTCTTCAATAGCGGTGGCATCCGCGCGGCCTGCGGCAAGCTCGGCAGCAAGCACATCCATCATGATGCGTACTTCCATCATATCCCTCATCTGCGGAGCAGTGATCCTTGCCACCTCAGCACCGCGCCTGGGTCTTATGATCACAAGCCCTTCCTGCTCAAGCTTTCTTATGGCTTCGCGGACCGGCGTACGGCTGACACCCAGGGTATCTGCCAGATGAACCTCCAAAAGCCTTGTTCCGGGTTCCATCTGTCCGGTAAGGATAGCCCTTCTTATGGCGTTGCACACCACATCCCTTAGCGGAGTAAACTCATCTGCCTCAAGCTTAAGATCTTCCTCTATTTTCCACATATCTCCCCCCCTTTACGGTTAGCTACGCTTCCTGTCTCCCTCTTCAAATTCCGTTACACAAAAATACACATCCTTAAAACGTCCTCTTATCTCCCCAAGTGCCTCCCCGGCCGCCGTAAGATCAGGAAATATGCCAAAGACCGAAGGACCGCTCCCGCTCATAAGGGCTGCATGAGCGCCGCACTGCATGAGAGCATCCTTTATCTCTCCGATAATGCCGTGTTTTCCGGCTACAGCTTTTTCAAAAGAATTTCCAAGATAAGGAGCAAGCGTTTCAGCATCCATCCGCTTCCCGCCCTTTAAAGCCTTAACAAGAGCTTCCGTATCCGGATGAAACAGCTTATGTTCCTTTTCAAGACTGTCAAGCTCACCATAGGCAGCGCCCGTCGAAACCGAAACTGCAGGTTTTGCGAGCACCATGGCGATACCGCCTGCATCAGGCAGCTCTTCAAGTATTTCTCCACGGCCGGTACATAACACGGTCCCGCCTTTTAAACAAAAAGGAACATCCGAACCAAGCTCCGCCCCAAGGGCCTCAAGCTCTTGAAGGACAAGTCCGGTACCGTAAAGCTCATTAAGACCTTTTAAAACAGCTGCCGCATCAGTGCTCCCGCCTGCGAGGCCTGCTGCCGCGGGTATACGTTTTGTAAGTCTGATATGAACTCCCTTTTCTTCAGGGGAAACTTTTTTAAAGAACAGATCTGCCGCCTTCCAGGCGATATTTCCGGCATCCGCAGGCACCAGGGAATGCCCCAGCGCCTGTGATGCCTCTCCCCCTTCACTGATCACACTAAGACTTATGCCGTTTTTGGCTGCACTGATTTCCAGGTCATCATGAAGTTTTATGCTCTGCATAACAGAGGATATCTCGTGATATCCGTCCTCTCTCTTTTCCCTTACATCAAGGGTCAGATTTATCTTTGCACAGGCTTTTACTTTTACTTCTTTGTACATAATAAAATACATTATAGCACAAAAGCATGCAGTTTATTATGTATTATTCTTTTTTCGCCTTTTTATCTTTTTGATCACGATGACGGCTGCAGCCATAAAGATAAGGACAGCCGCTGCTCCTGCGTAGGCGATACGCATATCGAAGGGAAGCGCCACGCAGTATATGCTCACACCTTCTTTCATCTCTGTCTGGAGATATGAACCTCTGACCGGAGCATCCAGCTTATCCCAGGAATTCCCGTTCCAGGCAAAGAGCTCTGCCCTTTCTCCGTAAGGATCGTAAAATCTTAAGATAACCGGCTCATCTTCAGATACGCTAAGCCCTTCCGTATCCACTTTATATATCACATGATCCGTATAAGGCATATCCGCATAAAACGCCGGTTCTTCCGTTTTTTCCACCCGTATTCCCGCATTATCGTCAAAAATACCATCCGCAAGCACAAGGGGCTTGTTTCCCGAAGCGCTGTTCTTTTCGGCGCTGGCAAGAGTCTCCACATTCTTAACATATACTGCGGTGACCATCATATTGCCCTCTGCCTTCATTCCCTGCGTATCCGGCCACTTGCCAAAATACCCTTTCTTTGAAGGAACGGGCGGATAATCAAGAACGCTCATGTCATCTCCGTATGCCACATCCTCGCTTCCCAGGAATATCAGGTCATTCTCATCATCATCCTCATCCTCGTCAAGATAATAATTTATCTTTAATTTCTTAAACTCTTCGGGGCAGTTTCTTAAAGCCGTAAGCTCATCATATCCCACAGCTTCCGCAGAGCCTTTATAGCTTATCCCGTCTATCCCGCAGAACTTTTCGCTCACAAAAAGATTTCCTTTCACATCTGCAAGATGAAGTTCCTCCGTATCGCCGTCTATTTTTATCTGTCCCGCTATGGCTCCCGCACTGCCTTCATGTCTGACGATATCCGGAATGGCATAGCACCCCGATATGCTGGTACCATAGCCTGCTATACCGCCCACATCCTCTTTGCCCTCGAGGATATTCATGGCATAAGAAGAGAGTATTACAGAAAGAGACTGGCCTGCTATACCGCCCACATAGCTTCCGTCGCTGCTGCCTACAGGTCCGAAGGATCTGCATCCGTCGACAACACCGTGACGCATAAAGCCCACTATGCCTCCGGCGCCATCATTCTTTGAATGCACAGATCCATTGTTTACCGAATACTGCAATACATTCTGTGTTGTATATTTTCCTCCGAGTGACGTATTTACTGAGCCGGCTGCATTTCCTTCCGGATCATCTTCGTCTATCGCCATGGCTCCCGTGATGCCTCCGGTATTGATATCCCCGCGTACAATACCGTTGTTCGTGCATTTGGTGATCTTTCCCTGTCTTGCCGTGAGCAGGGCATATTCTGATACGTCGCTAAAAGTATTATCTATACTGTCTTCCACATTGCTGAAAGTATCATCCACAAGCGAGTAGATATGATTTATCTGATCGTTTATGGCTCTTAAGTCGTCGCCCACCTTTTGCGGATAATCTGCGGAGTGTTCCAAAAGCTTTTCCGTTATATTCAGCATGCTGTTCATATGGGTGTTTAGTTTTCCTGTATTGTCCTCTATATTCCTTCCTATCCCCACAAGTAAAAGATCGTCCTGGGCATTCAGGTAGGTTACGATGTCCGAAACGCCCGCCTGCGCATTATTAAAATAATCCAGTGTATCCGAGGCATCCTTTCCCGCCTGCTTAAAGGAAGCTCCCGCATCCTGCACTCCGCTCTTTGCATTTTTAGCATATATCTCTTCAAGTACAGCCACACAATGAGCTATCCCGGAAACTGCGGAGATCTCGAGCTTCAGGGCGTCCGACATCATCTTTATATCTGCCGCTATGGTCTTCATATCCTCTAAGGAATAAAGCGCAAATCCTGTCCCTTCGGAATACTTTGCGCGGACAGCTTTTATTTCCTCCGTGCAGGCGGCGATCACTGCAGCCTGTTCATTAACAACAGCCTCTGCTTCATCCAGGGCTTTCTTTTGAACTTCAATCTTCTTTTTATCTGCGCCGCTATAGCTGTCTACGCTGTCGATCGCCTTCCTTACTTCGGCAAGAGAGCTGTTCATATCTGCGATATGTCTTCCGGCATCGCTCATATTGTCCGTAACGACAGGGAGCATATCCGTCACTTCCCCTGTCCTGTCGCCCAGTTCATTTATGGTATCGGTGTTTGTATTGATATAACTCTTAACCCCGCTCCTTAATGCGGCCCCTGTATCCAGGCTTTCATCCGCAAGATCCCTTAATTCCTCGAAATCACCGTTTATCGCGGTATTTGTACTGCGCAGATCACTTAAGAGGTTCTCGATCATATCATGAAGACTGTCAACGGATGTTGTAAGCGACTCCACCTCGTTTAACTCTACAAAAGGCTCCATCTGTCCCGCTATGCCGCCTATATCCTTTCTGCCGTAGATCTTTCCGTTGTTAATGCACCCGGATATAAGCCCTGCCTGGCGTCCGGCTATGCCGCCCACATTGTAGCCTGTATGAGGATAACCCGTAACACCGCTGTTTACCGAAGATATTATTATTCCCTTCGAATAACCGGCTATTCCTCCGGTATCCACCCCGCTCTGTATACGTACGTTCTTCAGATCCTCAATGTCGTTTATATCACTTAGTTTCTCATTATCCAGGCGGTCATCCTCGGTAACCCATTCCTTTGTATCATTTATGCTGCCCTTATTTGAACAGCCGGATATAAAACCGTAATTCTTTCCGCATATTCCGCCCGTGTAATAATATCCCGTCACCCCGGCCTCCGAGCTGCAGCCCGTGATATCGCCGGTATTTTCATTTATGCCTGCGATACCTCCGGTGATATTCTTTCCCATGACGCTGCCGCTTATGCTGCAGTTTTTTATCTTACCCCTGTTTATACCGGCGATGCCTCCGGTCACATTCTTTCCCTCATTTGCACGTATAAATCCGGAAAGCTTAAGATCCTCCACCACGGCGTTCTTTCCCGTATACCTGAAGAAACCTGTCACATATCCGTCCCCGCCCCAGGTATATCCCGATATGGTATGGCCGTCTCCGTTAAAATGCCCTTCAAAAAACGGTATGGACTTAAAAACCGATCCCGAAAGGTTTACGTCATTCTTAAGTATCACATAGAGACCTTCCGATCCCGAATCAAGCCTGCACCGCTCTGAAAGCGCCACAAGATCATCTGCGCTTTCTATCTCTATGGTTTCCTTTATGATCTCAGATGCATTTTCCGATACAGATGACTCTTCTTTTTCCTCCGGAACAGGAGCAGCATGGAGATCCCTTATTCCGGCTGTATTTAAGATAAGTACAGCGATAAGAAATGCCGCAGTTCTTACGGATAACTTTCTTTTCTTCATTGTACGTCACCCTCCTTTACGGCAAGCTCTTTTAAAGCATCTTCCTCACTTATGGTCTCCATTTTTCCAAGCGTCACCAGGGCATTGACTTCACCTCTTACCACGGCATTCATCTCGCCTATAACGGTTCCGTTTATGTTTCCTCTTACCATTCCGTCTACACGGACAAGACCGAAGCCCCTGTCAAGCTTTATGGGCACCGACATCTTAAAGCTGGTCTTGTCTATTATCTTTTCTCCTACAAGGAGGATCTGCGGAAGCACGAACATAACCAGCACAATTGAAATAATGGTACCTCTTCCAATGCACTGTCCCACACCGCTTATGGCACCGTCGGAAGAAAGCTGTCCTATAAATACCCCGGCAAGCGTCATCATGGAACCGCTGGTAACTATGGTCGGGAATGCGAAATTTAAGGTCTCCGTTATAGCCTCTTTTCTTGGCATCCTGTCTTTAAGCTCTAAGAATCTTCCGGAGATAACAATGGCATAATCGATATTCGCACCCATCTGAATGGAACTTACTATAAGCTCGCTTAAGAAGAAGATGTTCGTATCCATTATCGTAGGAAAAGCAAAGTTCATCCATATCGCGCCCTGTATTACCGCAATGAGAAGGACGGGCATGCCCGCGCTCATAAAAGTAAACAAAAGCACGGCAAGTACTATAAGTACTGAGCCCACGGAAACCACGATATTATCGCGGTTAAATGTTTTCATAAGATCATACTGGCTGGTGGACTCGCCGGCTATTATCGTTTCTCCCTCACCGTAATATCCATCCCCTATCTCATGCATCCTGTCAAGAAAAGCAAAGGTCTCATCACCTTCCTGAGGGAGATTTAAATATACTAACATCCTGCTGTAATCCTCTCCCTGGAGCTGGTCCTTTGCGAGCTGCATCTTATCGTTTGCACTCTTAAGATCATTGTAGAGGTCATCATCCAGCGTTACATATCCTTCCTTTACCTCTTCAAAAGCAAACATGACCATATCTATAAGCGGTACTGAATAAGAGCTTAAGCCGTTTATCAGCTTTGCATAGTTTTCATCATTTACGGCATAAGCGGTATACAGAAGCTCCGCCACCTCATAGTCGAGATCGAGCAGCTCCGAAAGCTGCCTTGCGGTAAGCTTATCCGTCAGCATATATCCGTCCATTGCTTCCGTGCTTGCAAGTCCGGTCACGCTCTTTACTTCCGGACAGGCTAAAAGCGCATCTATCATCCTGCCTTCCTTTTCATAATTTCCCGCAGGAACCATAAGCGCCACAAAATTTGAATCCCCGAAGCTTTCCTCTATCATCTCATCAGCTATCTGGGTATCATTTTTTATGGGTGTGACTAACTTGGAATAACCATAAACATAAGGGCAGTTGTTCTGCAGGAACATTGCCGCAAGGACCACCAGAAGAAAGAGTAACGGGACCACGTGTCTCGTGGCATAGTCAAACCTTCCCACGAAGTTTATCCTGGGCACGAAATTCCTGTGCTTTGTCTTATCCATAAGTGGCCCGAAGATCATGATAAGTCCGGGCATCAGTAAGAACACGCTTAAGATCGAGAAAGAAATCGCCTTTATAAGGCATATTGCCATATCCCGGCCCACGCCATACTGCATGAACATCATAGCTACAAGTCCGCCAACCGTGGTTAAGCAGCTTGAAAAGATCTCCGGTATCGCCTTGCTAAGTGCTATTATGTCCGCCTCTCTTATATCCAGAGTCTTATGCTCTTCCTTATACCGGTTACAGAAGATCACGGCATAATCCACGGACAGCGCCAGCTGAAGCACTATCGTCACGGAATTTGAGACAAAGGATATGGTCCCCAGAAGGAAATTCGTTCCTGCCGAGAGTATCGCGGATGCAAGGAAGGTAATGATAAGTACCGGCACCTCGGCATAAGTCTGGGACGTAAATATAAGCACCGTAAGAACTATGACAGCAACTATCAGGCTTACCACCTGCATCTCCGCCTCTATCTGCTCGGCCTGCGCATCTCCAAGGGAAGTAGATACATAAAGATCATATCCGGAAAGTCCCTCTTCTATATCTTCAAGGGCTTCAAGGGCCCTGTCATCATCACTCGGATAAATGAAGGTAATATCGTAAAGAGCGGAAAAATTATTATAATGTTCTTTTTCCCCGTCAAAGCCAAGCATGGATACCCTCGGATCTTTTTCTATCCTGTCTGCTATCCTTTCCGCTTCGGAATATGGAATGTTCATTACCATGACCTTTGCGCTGCCATAGGTGACAAACTGCTCTTCCATAAGATCAAGGCCCCTCGAAGTCTCAGCCGTATCCGGTAGATACGCAGCCAGGGAATTCTCAACCTTTACCCAGTTCTTTGTCACCAGGCTGATTATCGCGCCGATGATAAAAAGCAGGAAGAAAAGATTACGCCTGTCTACGATAAAGGTAGCGACCTTTATCACCGGGCTTGATGCGTTCCCCTTTTTTTCCTTAGCCGTATCCGTCGTTTCGATTTCCTCTTTAGCGGCCATATATACCTCCTTAAAGAAAGAACGAGGGCCCAAAACCCCCGTCCCCAAAGTCATTCTTTTTTTCTTTTTATTTTGCTTCTGCAGCCAGTTCGATGCGCTTTAAGCTTTCAAACATTTCATTCTTTTCGCACCAGATGAGATCAGCCGTTCCGTAATCTGTTCCGAGATCAAACTGATAATAATCACCTTGTACATCATAAGTAAGATTCCATGTGAAAGCTTCCCCGCTTTCTGCATCCGTTACAGTGATCACCGTCTCGCCTGCTGCCGTCTTTTCCTCAGATACGGCCTCCGCTCCGTCATAAACCGTATCGCCTACAGCCAGCACGGCTTCATCACCGTTTTCTGCAAAGAATATAGTCTCCCCGCTTGTAGACGTTCCGGTATACCATCCCGCCATCTCATTGAGCTTTTTCATGACAGGGTCTGTTTCCTTTGCTTCTTCAGACATGGACTCCACGGGATCCTTTTCTTTATTCGCCTGTTTTTCGGCAGCTGCCGCAAGCTCTTCTTCCGTTACCTCCGGATGAACCTCTTCTTCATTTCCGCAGGCTGTAAATGATGCAACCATGAGTGCTGCAGCAAAAAAAGCCGTCATTAATTTCCTTTTCATAATATTCCTCCCTTATTCTCTTAAAACCTCACTTAGCAAAAAAGTTTTTTAAGCTGATAATGGATTATACATCTCTTAGTCCACATCCTGCAAGTTTGACCCTGGATCATATAATAATGTAAAATAAAAGCATGGATAAAAATGACGCTGCAAAAAAACTGATGCTTATTAATGAAACTCCGGGAAGGCTTACTTTAAAAGAAGCTTCTTTAGTCCGTTTTTCCATCGATGAAACGGAATGGCTGCTTAAGACCTATCATAAGCCCGAAGAACGGATACCTTCCGACAGAGGGCCGGCAAACGATTATTTTCCGGGATATAAAGACGAATCCGGTCTCCCCCTTTACGGAAGAGCTCTGGATCTTGTTCTTGCCATGGATTTTTTTAAGATTGACGAAACCGAGCTTGGACGTTTTCTGGATATGGCTTACCGCACCGCCCTTATGGACCTGTGCATAAAGAATGATATAAAACATACCGGTTCCACAATAGCGGATTTTGTCCCGGACAGGGAAGACCTCGACAGGCACCCCGGCTGCAGGGCGCTTATCAGAAAACTAAAAAGCGACATGGAGTTTTTCAGGCAGCAGGCTGCCATCGATCACGCACTGTGGTCCTTCCCCGAAGCCTTCGACATGACTGTAAAAGACGTGATAAAGCACCGGGCGGAGGAACCGGCCATGATATGCTCGGCAGCCCCTTCAGATTTAAATGAGCGTAACGCCCTTGTAAAACTAATACTTGCCGGATCTTAAAGATCCAGTCCCTTTGCGGGATCGATACCAAGTGCCAGGTTCATGCATTCAACCGCAGCACCCGAAGCGCCCTTGCCGAGATTGTCAAAGGCTGCGGATAAAAGTATCCTTTCTTCATTTCCGCTTACAAATATATTCAGACCATCACGGCCCGAAAGCATATTGCCGGAAAGGAACCCGGCACTTTCTGCCTCAGCGCCAAAAGGCATCACCTTCACAAAAGCTTCACCCTCATAATGTGAACAGAAGATCTCATGAATGCTTTCGGGAGTATTCTTCCCCTTTAACATATCGGTAAAAAGCGGTACGGATACCAGCATACCGCTGTAATAATCGGAAACTATGGGAGAAAAGCAGGGCGTACGTGTAAGACCGCATATCTTCTGCATCTCCTTTAAATGCTTATGCTTCTGTGAGAGCGCATATTCCCTGGGCGCATCAAGTTCCTTATCCCTTCCCTCTTCCTCATACTGGGCTATCATCTTTTTACCGCCACCGGAATATCCCGTAAGTGAAAAACTGACCACAGGATAATCGTCAGGCAGTATTCCTGCCGCCGTGAGCGGATATACAAGCGAGATGAAACCGCTGGCATGGCAGCCCGGCACCGCTATGCGCTTGCCGCTTATGACAGCATCGCGGTGAGCCTTTGAAAGCTCGGGAAAACCATACGCCCAGCCTTCTTCCGTCCTGTGGGCGGTAGAGGTATCGAATATTATCGTATCCGGATTTTCAACGAAACCCACAGCCTCTCTCGCAGCATCATCGGGAAGACAGAGAAAAGTCACATCCGATTCATTTATATATTTTTTGATCTCTTCCGGATCCTTCCTCTTTTCGGGATCGATCCTCATAAGTTCAAGATCATCTCTTTTTTCAAGCCTCTCATTTATGCGAAGGCCCGTTGTTCCGGCGCTTCCGTCAATAAAAACCTTTGTCATTTTCCTGCTCCTTTTTACTTAAAACTGAACGCGGCTCTTTATCTCGTCGTAGGTGATGATGCCTTCCTGTCCCGAAAGCAGCGTATTCATTATAGCACCGGAAAGCATAAAAGCAGCTTCCTTTGAACGCTCCTCACAAAAGAGTATCTCCCTGCCGCCGGTTGTATTGATGATCACACGGTACATGCTGCCGCCGTAATTTCCGGATGCAGTGATCTGTATGCTGTCAACGCAGTCGCCGTTTACGATATTTCCTTCAGATGATGCTAAAAATCTCATATTGACCTCTCATTCTTTATTCCGCGGCAGTGCCGCGTTTTATCCTTATCACATCTCCGGGCTCCGGAAGCTTATCCCCCTCAAGCCCGATCCATACAGTCTGTCCGGGGTGCGGGCAGGAATCAATACTGTTCATATCCCCGTCATACATCGACACAGCCGCGGCTTTTATATCACTGCCGTCTTTTTTCATGACCTCTATAGATTCACCGCATGAAAACTTATTCTTCTGGCTTATACGTACAAGACCGTCCTTTACCTCTTCTATGATCCCTAAAAATACCGCATCATTCACATAGGTGCTCTCATCATAGATCTGGCTTTCATGATCCGGCCTTCCGTAATAAAATCCGGTGGTGTAGCGCCTGTTGTTGCAGCCGGACAGTTCATTTCTTATCCAGGGAAGCAGGGCTTTAAAACCTTCCTCCCCTTCTTTATCATAAACGTCAATGGCTCTTCTGTAGGTTCTTGCCGCCACCGCTATATACAGAGCCGTCTTCATCCTGCCCTCTATCTTAAAGCTGTCTATGCCGGCATCCACAAGTTCGGGTATATGCTCTGCCATACACAGATCCTTTGAATTAAAGATAAAGGTTCCTCTTTCATTTTCCTCTATGGGAAGATATTCTCCGGGCCTGGTCTCTTCCATCACGGCATATCTCCATCTGCAGGGATGCGTGCAGGCGCCTCTGTTTGCATCCCTTCCCGTAAAGTAAGAAGATAAAAGACATCTTCCGGAATACGATATGCACATGGCACCGTGTACAAAAGCCTCCACTTCCATATCTTCCGGTATCTTTTCCCTTATTTCCTTTATTTCCTTAAGGGACAGTTCCCTGGCACATACAGCTCTCTTTGCACCCTGCTCATACCAGAAACGGAAGGTCTCATAATTTGTATTGTTTGCCTGGGTGGAAACATGACGCTCTATTTCCGGACATATCTTACCGGCAAGCATAAACATACCGGGATCGGCTATGATAAGGGCATCCGGCCCAAGCTCTTTTAATTCCTTAAAGTAAGTTTCGGCTGCCGCTATATCCCCGTTATGCGCGAGTATATTTGCGGTCACATGAACCTTTACATTTCTCCCGTGGGCATAGGCTATTGCCGCAGCCATTTCGTCCCTTGAAAAATTCTTCGCCTTTGCCCTCAGTCCAAAGGCATCACCGCCTATATATACGGCATCCGCACCGTAATCCACAGCCACCTTAAACGTATCCGGGCTGCCTGCCGGTATCAGAAGTTCCGGTTTCTTTTTTTTCACATTTTCATTGTCAGACATCATTTATCCTTTACGGGCTTAATTCCTTTGTAGCGTGAAACAGCCATCCCGTCACCGTTTTCGATGAGTATGGTATCAAAGCGCTCATCCTCAAACAAGCATCTTAAATATGACCTCATCCTTGTATGAATGGTCCGGTCCCGCCGCTTTACGGCATAACGCGGACTCATTATCTCGCTTTCTTTAAGGATATTGTCACTGATAAGAAACGCACCTTCGTTTAACAGCGGAATTATATCCTTAAGCCAGGTCTCATACTGTCCTTTAGCCGCATCCATGAATACCAGATCATATCCGCCTTTTAGTTCCTTTAATATATCCGTTGCATCTCCCTTACGCAGATCAATATGCTTATCTGCGCCTGCTGCCCTTATATTTTCCTCTGCCTTTATTATCCTGGGTTCGTAATTTTCTATGGTGGTTATCCTGCTTCTTTTTCCTGAAGCCTCCCATAAAAGAAGAGCGGAAAAACCTACCGCGGTTCCCAGTTCAAGTATATCCGCATCAGGCTTCATCGAGGCAAAAAAAGAAAGTATCCCTTCCTCTGATCTCCTTATGACCGGGATGCCTTCATTTTCGGCTTCTTCTCTTATCTTTTCAAGATATGGCGGAAGATCCCCTGTAAAAGTCTCATAAAAAATTCGAAAGGCTTCTTTATTATCCACCTACTCAGCCCCCGGATCTATTATGATCTCCTCGATATCTTCTTCCGTCCCGCTTCCTTCATCCTCACCCGTTTCAGGCTCCGAATTGCCTGATATTTCTTCCTCATCACCGCTTTCCGAAGAAGATGAAGATGATGCCATTATATCCATCATCTCAAATGGTGTCATTGCCGTTGAAAACTCATATATTCCGGGCTTAAGCCTGCCGTGATAATCCGAAAAAAGCTCTTCAAAATAAAACAGCTTCGAATCCCTTATAAGTCCTTTACTTTCGAGTATCTCCGCCGTCTCCATCACGGTCTTTCCGTCTACTATCGCCACCGATATCGTATGCCCGGGCGCCGGTGATACGGGTTCCTCCGCAAAGATCCGGAAGCCGAAATCAAAAGCCCTCCTGCATGCGGAATAAACGAACGAAAATATGAGCATCAGAACAATGATGCCGAATACTGTCTTCGCTATAAGAAAAAGTATCTTATTCCTGCTCATTTAAAATCTATCCCGCGGACCACTTTGTCCGTTATGGTCTGAAGCATCCTGCACAGGTCAAGCTCCGCATCAAGAAAAGCCCTGACCCTGGGTTCCTCCGTAAGCTCGGCATTTTCAGCCATATATTTTTCTATACGATCCTCAAGGGTACCGTCATCCTCGGAAATCTGCAGCTCATAGGCTGTCTTCCTGAAAACATTTACCCTCTCAAAAAGCTCCGGATCGCTTTCCAGCACTTTTCTCCATCTGTAATATTCCCTGCAGTTTTTAGAATGCTTCACGGCTTCCACAAGCTGGTAAAGCTCTCTTTCGATCTCTGTCGTCATGATAAATACCGCCCCGCTATCAGACCTCAAGTATCACCGGCAGCACCATGGGCCTGCGTTTTATCCTCTTCCAGATATACTCTCCCACGGCATCCCTTATGCTGTTCTTTAATCTGCATCTTTCGCTTCCGGCACCTGATTCGTAATAATCTACCACAGTGTCATCAATGAGCATGTGTATATCTTCCAGAAGCTCATCAGCCTCTTTCACGTATACAAAGCCTCTGGTCACTATCTCCGGCCCTGATACCACCCTGTTTTCGGCATCCATGGCCATTACAAGCACCATGACCCCGTCATCGGCAAGCCTCTGTCTGTCCCTTAAAACAATATTGCCCACATCGCCTACGCCCAGGCCGTCCACAAAGACAAAACCGCTCTGGACATGATCGGTGATCTGTGCGCCTTTATCATTAAACTCAAGCACATCCCCTGTATGAAGGATAAGTATGTGCTCGCTGTCGTAGCCAAGGCTCCTTGCTATCTTTGCCTGAGCTTTAAGATGCTTGTATTCACCGTGTACGGGGAAAGCATACTTAGGCCTTGTCAGGGAATAAATAAGCTTTATCTCCTCCGAGCAGGCATGTCCGGAAACATGTGTATCCTGAAAAATAACATCGGCGCCGCGTAAGAATATCTCATTGATTATCTTCGTGATCGCCTTCTCATTTCCCGGTATGGGATGTGATGAGAATACCACCGCATCCTTCGGCGTGATCACGACCTTCCTGTGGGTGCCTGCCGCCATCCTTGAAAGCGCCGCCAGACGCTCGCCCTGGCTTCCGGTGGTTATGAGCACCTGTTTTTCATCCGGCAGGTTCCTCAGACCATCAAGATCCGTAAGCGTATCTTCCGGAACGCTCAGGCGTTCCAGAGCTATAGCCGTATCGATTATGCTCACCATGCTGCGCCCTTCAACGGCAACCTTCCTGCCATATTCATGGGCTATATTTATTATCTGCTGCACCCTGTCAACATTTGACGCAAATGTAGCAATGATAAGCCTTTTATTCTTCTGCTCCTCGAATATGCTCCTTAAAGCCGTGCCCACCGTACGTTCCGACGCAGTAAAACCCGGTCTTTCCGCATTCGTGGAATCGCACATAAGAGCCAATACACCCTTCTTTCCAAGTTCCCCGAAGCGCTGCAGATCTATGGCATCTCCATAGACCGGGGTATAGTCTACCTTGAAATCACCGGTATGGACTATGATGCCCCTCGGTGTATATATAGCCAGAGCCGCCGCATCAACTATGCTGTGATTGGTCCTTACGAATTCCACATGAAACTCGCCAAGGGTTATGGTCTGTCCGAAATTAATGACCTTTCTCACGACACTGTCAAGCAGACCGTGCTCCTCAAGCTTGTGCTCTATGATGCCTATGGTAAGGCGGGTTGCGTATACCGGCACATTTATCTTTTTTAATATATAAGGCAGGGCACCTATGTGATCTTCATGACCGTGGGTTATCACAAAGCCCTTTATCTTATCCGCATTCTCTTCAAGATATGTGACATCCGGTATCACCAGATCCACACCGTACATATCGTCTTCCGGAAAGCCCAGACCGCAGTCTACGATCATTATGCTCTCCCCGTATTCGAAGACGGTTATATTCATTCCTATCTGCTCAAGACCGCCAAGGGGAATGACCTTAAGCGGCTGTAACCCTTCCGTATTTTCCCTTTTCAAGACATACCTCTTTTACCGGTACAGATCACTCTATATCGGTATCTTCCATCAGATTGCTGAATATATCTCCCAGTACCTTCAGCTCCGTTTCATCAGTTACCATGATAAGGACAGCCTCATCATCCTCCTTCCCTGACACGTCCTTAAGTACATATGCGTCGCTGTCACCGTCCATGGATGCAGCCGCCAGATAATAATCGCTGCCTCTCAGAACTGTGTGCTCCAGAATGTAAAGTTCTATATCATCTCCGTCATCCGACGTTAATGTGATCTTATCCATTTATATCCTGCTTTCCTTCTCTGTCCATGTATTGCTGCAGTATGATCTGCGCAGCCACACGGTCAACATATTCCTTCATCCGGTCTTTGGGAACTCCTGTCTCTTCAAGATATTCTTCCGCCTGCATGGTGGTAAGCCTTTCATCTTCAAATACGACCGGAAGTCCGCTCCGTCTCGAGATCATTTCCCCGAAGGCTCTTGTTTTCACTGCCCTCTCACCCTCGGTGCCGTCCATATTAAGGGGAAGCCCCAGCACTATGAGCCCGGCATCCTCCTCTTCTATGATCTCTTCTATCCTTGCAAGGGTCTTTCTTAATTTCGCCGGTCTCTCCCTCCAGACGGTCTCTCTTGCCTGTGCAGTAATACCCAGACCGTCGCTTACAGCAACGCCCACCGTCCTGTCGCCGAAATCAAGACCTATCATCTTTTTCACTGTTCTTCGTCCCAGCCGTTGCTTATGATATATTCCGTAAGCATCTCCTCAACCAGCTCATCCCTCTCAGCCTTCATGATAATGCTCCTTGCATTCTTGTGGCTGGTGATATAGGTGGGATCACCGGACATTATATAGCCCACTATCTGATTTACGGGATTATATCCTTTCTCGGAAAGTGCCTCAAACACTTCCTTAAGGATCTGCTTTACACCTCCGTCATCATCATTCTGAACCCTGAAGAACTGTGTATTATTTATATCCGCCATCTGCGGTACCTCTTGGATCTTTCGAAATTTCAAGCAACGTACATTATAACACAATCGCTTCGCTGTCTGCCATCCGTGGCAGACAAAACCGCTCGCTTTTTGTGTATAACATCCTTGTTATAACACAAACGCTTCGCCGTCTGCTACACAACATAAGCCTCCACCGGTTCTTCGCCGTCAGTGCAGTCAAATACCGCATATGCCGTCATTCCCGGTTTAAAGCCTTCAAGATCTCCTGCCGGAACGGAAAGCCTTATATATCTTGAAGTATAGCCTTCCGCCCGCATTATTCCCTTATCATCTTCTTTTATCTCTTCAAAGAGAACTTCCTGTTCCCTGCCCGCAAAACGGTTTATATAATCCGCTTTAAGCCTCTTTCCCAGAGCCTCCAGAGCATCGCTGCGCTTAGCCTTTACCGCATTGGAAAGCTGTCCCTTCATGGCAGCGGCGGGTGTTCCCTCTCTTCTGGAATACCTGAATATATGCATTTCATAAAAACCCGTCTTTTCCGCAAAGGCAAGGGTCTCTTTAAATTCCTCTTCCGTCTCACCCGGAAAACCGGTTATCACATCAGTGGTAAGCGCAGGATCATTAAAATATTTCCTCAGATTATCCGCGCATTCCGTAAAATCGGCTGTTGTGTAGTGCCTGTTCATACGCTTTAATACAGTATCAGAACCGCTCTGGAGAGAGAGATGGAAATGGGGGCATATCTTTCCGATATCAGCGAGCCCTTTTACAAACTCTTCATCCATGATACGGGGCTCGAGGCTTCCGAGACGTATACGCTCCACGCCTTCCACCGCTGCCACATTCTTTAAAAGATGCAGCAGGCGTTCTTTCCCGAAACAATCCGCCGGCACTATCTTTCCGGGCCTGTCAAAGTCGCTTCCGTAGGAGCTTAAATGTATGCCTGTTATCACAAACTCCCTTACGCCGGTCTCCGAAAGCGCTTTTATCTCCTTTAAGATATCCTCTTCTTTTCTGCTCCTTACCCTGCCTCTTGCATATGGTATGATGCAGTAGGTGCAATACTGGCTGCAGCCGTCCTGAACCTTTATATATGCCCTTGTATGGGATTTTATCTTATCTAAACTTCCGCTTCCGCATACTGCGGCGCTTTCTTCATCTTCGGTAAATATCCGTCTTTTTTCATCCGCCTCTTCAAGGATGTCGCCTATCTTATCCTTAAGGCCGTTTCCTATGCAGATGTCCGCTCCGCCGGTATCATCCTTTTTTGAAAGCATCTGCGCATAACACCCCGCAGCCACCACTATGGCATCCGGGTTTTTCTTTTTTGCCCTGTGTATCATCTGGCGGCTCTTCTGATCCGCCGTATTGGTCACGGTGCAGGTATTTATCACATATACATCCGCCACATCTTCAAAAGGCACGATGGTATATCCTTTTTCTTCAAGGGCACGCCTCATGATATCATTTTCATAAGCGTTTACCTTGCAACCCAGATTGTGAAGTGCAGCCCTTTTTAAGAGCGTCTTGCTTGACTTATTCTCATCCATGTCCTAATATAAGTACAGTTTTATTTTTCGTGGAGGTGTAAGCATGAAAAGGATACAAATTCTTATTGATTCCATAGACAAGGTAAAAGCCTTTGTCAACGAAATCTCAAAGTTTGATTGTGATTTCGATCTTATCTCCGGCAGATATGTCATAGATGCAAAATCCATCATGGGAATATTCAGTCTTGATATATCAAAGCCCATCGATCTCGATATTCACGAGGAAGAGGAAGGTAAGATAAACGAGATACTTGAACAGATCGCTCCTTACCTGGCAAAGTGATCCTTTTAAAGTAACTTAAGCGCCTTACGGCATACTAAAGCACAGACTTAAGCAAGGCTGTGCTTTTTTCATACTTCCGCTTTGATCACTTCCCTGTTCTTTATGGCAGTTTCCATCATCCTGTCTATTTCATCCGAAAGAAATCTTTCATGCTTTCTTATGCGTTCGGGAGAAGGCTTTGTCACGGGGTGCTTTGCCACCCATATGGTGCAGCAGTCCTCAAAGGGAAGTATAGAGGTCTCATAAGAGCCTATCTCCTTTGAGAGCTCCACTATTTCCTGCTTGTCAGAACCTATAAAAGGCCTGAACACGGGAAGCTTCTCCACAACTTCGTTTGTAACCATAAGTGAAGCCATTGTCTGGCTTGCAACCTGCCCTATGGACTCGCCCGTCACCAGTGCCATGCAGTCATTTTCCAGAGCCAGTCTCTCCGCAATACGCATCATATATCTGCGCATTATGATCGTAAGCTCCTCATGAGGGCATTTCTCATAAATATATTTCTGTATCTCGGTAAAGTTCACCACATGAAGCCATATGGTTCCGGAATAGGCAGATATTATCTTTGCAAGATCCACCACCTTCTGCTTTGCCCGCTCGCTGGTATAGGGCGGCGCATGAAAATAAACCGCATTGAGCACCACTCCGCGCTTTGCTATGCGGTACCCGGCAGCCGGAGAATCTATCCCTCCCGAAAGAAGGAGCATGGCCTTTCCTCCGGTACCCGTAGGCATTCCGCCGGCGCCCGGGATCACTATGGAATAAAGATATATCTTTTCCCTTATCTCCACGTTGATCATCACCTCAGGTGAATGAACATCCACCTTAAGCTCCGGAAAAGCATTAAGCAGCTTCTCCCCGAGGGAAGCATTGATCTCCATGGATTCCATGGGATAATTCTTTCTCGCCCTGCGGGCATTTATCTTGAATGTAAAATTCCGGTCTTTATATACCTTTGAGATATATGAAACCGTATCCTCCGCCAGCTTCTCAAAGCCGTTATCCTCAAGTACCACCACGGGGCAGATCGCCGTAATGCCGAATACTTTTTTAAGAGCATCAAGCGCACCGTCATAATCAAAATCGCCCTCGGCAGTCACATTGACCCTTCCTCTGGTCTTCTCCACAAGAAAAGAACCCTCCACGCTCTTAAGCGCCCTTCTTACCTGGCGCACCAGAGCATCTTCAAAGAGGTTTCTGTTCTTTCCCTTGATCGCTATCTCTGCGTATTTAATTAAAAATGCCTGAAACATATCACTGACTCAACCTGTTCTTTAGTTCTGAATAAAGCTGCTGACTTATGGGTATCAGCTGACCGTTCTTCATGGTGGCATTATATCTTTCTATATTTTCCACCTTCTTTAAATTCACTATATATGACCTGTGGCAGCGGAAGAATATCTCATCCGGAAGAACCTTTTCAAGGTCCGATATCTTCATGTGCGTAACAAGCTTCTTGTCCTGAAGAGTGAATTCAACTTCCCTGGCCTGACTCTCGCAGAAGATTATATCCGAATATTCGACATTGTAATACTTGCCCTCGCAGTTAATGGCTATGCTGTCCTTCCTGGAACTGTTGCCATAGGAAAGCAGCAGGGCTTCCTTAAGCAGCGTACTGTCCACGGGCTTTTTTAAATATCTGAGCGCTCTTACCCTGTATCCGTCAAGGGCGTAATCCGATGTGGTCGATATAAAGATTATATCAAGTCTCTCTCCGAAATCCCTGAGCTTTTCCGCCGCCTCTATACCGTTCATCCCGGTAGAAAGGATATCGGAAAGCAGACAGTCAAAACGCTGTCCCGGCTTGCTCAGTGTATCAGCCATCTGTCCAATATCATCAAAGGTACATATCTCGTATTCTATGCCCTCTTCTTTTAATATCTGTTCCGTAAGCATCTTGTTTAGAGTAAGACTTGTAGCCTCATCATCACAGATCGCGATCCTGAACATATCATCACCCCCGCCTGTTTAAAAGCTGATTTTTATTATACCATAAATCTTTCACAGCCCGCCATAGCACTATCATTTTCCGGGATAGAAAATATTCTTCAGCATTTCCAGTATACTGCCGTACTGCGTGACAAGTTCCTCGTGATTATCCCATATATATGTGATATCGCCCCTCTTCGCTGCCCGCTCCAGGGCATAGGCCGTATCAGCAACATCAAGGGCTCCCACCGACTGGCTGGCGCCTTTTATGGAATGAGCCGTCACACCGTAATTCTCTATATCCTCTTTTTCATAAAAATCATTTAAGAGATTTATGAGATTTGAAGATGCATATGTTTTAAGGAGTTCTATATAGCCCTGCACGTTTCCCGCACAATTTAAAACACCTGTGGCGGTATCTATGCCCTCAAGCCTGGACAAAAGCTCCTCCGGCGGAAGCTTGTCCCAGGGAATGAGCGCCTCCTGCCTCTCCACCTCTTCAATGGTGGTACCTGCCGGGAATATCTTTGATGAGGGCAGCCATTTTCTTAACACCTGGCCTAACTGCTCCACCTTTACGGGCTTGGAGATATAATCACTCATCCCTGAGTCAAGCAGCTGTTTTTCAACACCCTTTATGGCATTTGCCGTGAGCGCCACCACAGGCACATTCTTTGCATAGCTGCTATCCATCTCCCTTATGCGCTTTGTCGCCTCCGCGCCATCCATAAAGGGCATCATGTGATCCATAAATACGATATCGTAGGTGATAAGATGCCTTGCTATCAGATCTATGGCCTCGTTCCCGCTTTCGGCCAGATAAGCATTTATACCGAAAAGCTTAAGGAGCTCCGCGGCAACCTGAAGGTTTACTTTATTATCATCCACTATGAGAACCTTTGCCTTAGGCGCCACGAAATCCGCCTGATAACGGCCGCCCGGTATGATATTCTCAAGCCTGTTAATATTAAGGGCCTCAGGCTTTGGATCATCCACCTTCTGGGGGATCCTTACCCTGAATTCAGATCCCACGCCTTCTTTGGATTCCACTTCTATGCTTCCGCCCATCTGTTCGGAAAGGCTCTTTGAAATGGCAAGTCCCAGTCCTGTGCCTTCCACATTCCTGTTCTTTCTTGTATTTACCTGCCCGAAAGCCGTAAAGAGCTTCTGCATGTTTTCCTCGGATATGCCTATTCCGGTATCGGCAACGCTTATGATAAGTATACCTCTGGGATCTGAATAGCTCCTGTCCTCTTCCCATCTTATCCTTAAAGTGACGCTTCCCTTGTTTGTGAATTTAACGGCATTGGTGAGAAGGTTTAAAAGTATCTGTCTTATACGGTTTGAATCACCGAAAAGCCTTCCCGGCAGATTATCCGGCATATCAAGTATGAAAGACAGATTCTTGTCCCTCATCCTGAATTCTATTATCGTTACAACATCCTGCAGCATTTCCCTGAAACTGTAAGGCTCTTCGATTATCTCAAGCTTTCCCGAATCGATCTTTGAAAAATCAAGTATCTCATTGATTATGGACAAAAGGCTTTCAGAGGATCTTTTAATGACTGCCACATATTCCTTTTCCTTTACACCCGTTTCCATGTCTTCCATAAGCTCCGCCATTCCGTATATGGCATTCATGGGGGTTCTGATCTCATGGCTCATATTGGCAAGGAAATTGGATTTTGCTTCAAGGGCATCCCTTGCAAGCTCAGCCTTTTCCTCCATCTGCTTTTTATAACGTCCTATACTGTAAGTGATGAATACGGCGGTAACTCCGGCGAAAGCATACATGGCGATATATTCCACATACTGGGACATGTCCAGATCTTCGCTCAAAACATTCATCCTGAATATCCCTATAAGAATAAGGAGCACGGAGGTGACAAGAAAATACTCACCTACTATGAACTGATCTAAGAAAAGCACCATCTCCACGCCCATGGCAAGCAGCATGAAAACCAGCATGGATTCGGTATGTGACGCAGTACATATGTAATAATAAGTGGCAAGTGCCGAATACATAAGGCACCTGATCACCACTCCGGGCCTGTTTATCTTGTATGAAAGAAGGAAAACGATAAATACGGGTATAAGTCCAAGCGAAACGTAAAAAGCCCTCTCCACCCCCAGCGAGCTCATGACATACATGACCTGCAAAAGGACAGTGCAGAGGAATTCCACAACGAATATGGTTACTGTTGTCTTAAAAGGAAGCATAAGCTAATGCCTCGTATATTTTCTGAGTTCAGGAAGCATTTCCGCAAGAGCTTTTAAGGTTTCTTCAAGCTCTTCTTTCTTTGTAAATACCGAAAACGAAAAACGCAGCGTGCAGTCCATGAGCTCAGGCTTAAGCGCTATGGCGCCCAGTGTATCCGAAAGGGTATTCTTATGTGTGGAGCAGGCGCTCCCGGAGGATACGTATATCCCCTTATCTTCAAGCGCATGCAGCAGCACCTCAGACCTTACGCCTTCAAAGGATGCACTCAGTATATGCGGTGCAGCACATTTTGTATCCGTATGGGACGGCCCGTTTAAATATACACCCGGAAGCTTAAGCAGCTCCTCAGCAAAAAAACTTTTCAGTTCAAAGAGCCTCTCTCTTTCAACGTCAATATCTCCGTAAAGCTTTCCGGCTGCAAGAGCCATTGCAGCTATCCCCGGCACATTTTCCGTACCGGAGCGCATTCCGCCCTGCTGCCCTCCGCCAAATATCACCGGCGCAAGCTTCGTCCCTTCGGCAACATAAAGAAATCCCATACCCTTGGGTCCGTGTATCTTATGGGAGCTGACGCTCATAAGATCTATACCGGCCTTATGCGGATATATCTTTGCTTTCCCAAATCCCTGAACGGCATCCGTATGAAAAGTGACCTTCGGAAATTTTTCCTTAAGAAAAGCGCCTATCTCCTCAAGCGGCTGAACGGAGCCGATCTCATTATTGGTATGCATCACGGAAACAAGGATGGTATCATCGTTTACCGCTTTCTTAAGCATCCCGGTATCAACAACACCGCCCTTATCCACGGGAAGATATGTGACCGTACAGCCTTCCTCCCTTTCAAGATATTCCATGGTACGGAGCACTGCGGGATGTTCGATCGCCGTGGTGATCAGGTGGCTGCCCATGCGCCGCTTTGCATGCACTGTTCCAATAAGCGCGAGATTATCGGATTCCGTGCCTCCTGAAGTAAAATATATCTCACCGGGCTTTGCCCTGAGTATCTTCGCAAGACTCTCCTTTGCGCCCTTAATATATTTTTCAGCCTCTACGCCTTTTAAATGCGCGCTTGAAGGATTGCCGTAATCTTCGGTATATATTTTATCCATAAGCGACACCGCTTCCGGAAAGACGCGTGTAGTCGCCGAATTGTCCAGATATATCTCCATTCTCAAAGCTCCAGTTCGTACATCAGCACGGAGAGCAGCATAAGTCCCGCTGTTTCCGTTCTAAGTATCCTGCGGCCGAGGGATACGGGCTTTATGCCGTTTGAAACGGCAAGCTCTATCTCCTCTTTTGTAAAACCGCCTTCCGGTCCGATAAATATCCCTGCGGTACCTTCTTTTTTATCCGCAAGTTCCCTCACTTTTTTTACAAAGGCTTTTGTATCTTCCATACCTTCCGCCAGTTCGTAAGGGATTGATGCTGCATCCATAGCTGCTGCTTCTTTAAGTGCCTCCCTGATATCTGAAGGTAACGACACCTCCGGGATATAGGCCCTGCCGCTCTGCTTTGCCGCAGCTTCCGCTATCTTCTGCCAGCGTTCTCTTTTGGCTGCAGCCTTCTTATCATCAAGCTTTACCACCGCTCTGTCCGTCCGCACCGGAACTACGCGGGATACGCCCAACTCTACAGCCTTTTGTATTATCAGATCCATTTTATCTGCTTTGGGGAGTCCCTGGAAAAGCGTAAGACGCACGGGAAGCTCCACACCCTTTTCCTTTATAAAACGAAGGGTGCAGATTATCTCATCATCCTTTAGCTCAGTGATCTCCGCCCGGTATTCCCTGTCTTCCATACCGGTGCTTATGCTCACTTCTTCTCCGGGCTTCATCCGCAGCACGTTTTTAATATGATTAACATCATCTCCGCTAATGCGGATAAGACTGCCTTCTATCGCAGAGGGATCAACAAAAAAATGCTGCATCAGAGCCTCTTTCCGGTAACGGATCTCCATTCTCCCTGCTCTCTTATCGAGAGCACTTCAAATCCGTTCTCCTCCATGGTCTTTGCAACCAGCCCTTCCTTACCTTCTATGATGCCGGAAGTTATGTATATTCCGCCTTTTTTAATAAAGCGGGGCACCACCGGAGTAAGAGGGACAAGCACATCCGCAAGGATATTCGCAGTTACGATATCATAGGCAGGCTCTGTTTCAAGAACTTCCCTGCATATCTCCTCATCACCTATCACATTTCCGATGATAAGCTTAAAGCCTGCAGGATCTATGCCGTTTTGTTTAAGATTGTCCGCCACGGCTTCCACGGCGCATGGATCCAGATCTGTTCCCGTAACCGACGCAGCTCCGAACATAAGTGAAAGTATACCCAGTATGCCGCTTCCCGTTCCCACATCCAAAAGCCTGGTTTCAGAAGAAACATACTTACGCAGCTCCCTGATGCAGAGCTGCGTGGTCTCATGCATACCCGTGCCGAAAGCAGTCCCGGGATCGATATGCAGAACTATTTTTTCTGCATCTTCCGCCTTCACAGCTTCCCAGGAAGGGATCACCAGTATGTCATCGATATAAAACTGGTGGAAATATTTCTTCCAATTGTTTATCCAGTCTATGTCCTCTGTCTCGGAAACAGTGATCTTCCCGCTTCCTGTATCGACAAAAGCAGAATCCTCTTCAAGGATCTGCTCTATAAGAGCTTTGGTTTCATCCTTTAGCTGCTGCTTCTTATCGGGATCCTCCGGGACTTCCTTAAAGAAGCTAAGTACAGCCGTTCCGTCATCCGGCTCTGTCTCAGGCAGTATGTCAACGAACATCTGCTCCTTCTCAAGCGCGGTAAGCGGTCTCTTATCCTCTATCTGCGCACCTTCAAGCCCGCAGTCATAAAGGTCGGAGATAAGTATATCCTCAGCTTCTTCAGTAGTCTCTATACTGAATTTAAACCACTTCATGGTTTTCTCCCTTACAGCAGATCCTGCATCCTCACATCATCCATATCGTCGAAATCCTGGTTCTCACCTACCATGCCCCAGATAAAAGTATAGTTTCTGGAACCGCAACCGGAATGAATGGACCAGCTGGGTGATATCACCGCCTGCTCGTTGCGCATGATGATATGTCTTGTCTGTGTAGGTTCACCCATAAAATGGCTGACAAAAGCATCCTCGGGAAGATCAAAATACATATAAACTTCCATACGTCTGTCATGTGTATGGCTGGGCATGGTGTTCCATACAGAGCCCGGCTCAAGGTGCGTAAGTCCCATCTCAAGCTGGCAGCTTTCAACCTGTCCGGGAAGGATGTATTTATTTATGGTACGATGGTTTGAATCCTCAAGGCATCCAAGCTCCTTCTTATTCTCAGGCTTTATCACCACTTCACCCTCACCGGCTGTTCCTTCTCTCTTTATAAGGACAGTAGGACAGGTCCTGTGGGCAGGAGCGCTGTTTATATAGAACTTTGCGGGATTCTTCGGATCATCGCTCTTAAAGGAGATATCTTTTGAACCCATTCCTATATACATTCCGTCACGGGCGATCACTGTATATTCCTTTCCGTCCACGACAACCTTACCATCTCCGCCTATGTTTATGATGCCAAGCTCTCTTCTCTCAAGGAAATACTTCGCTCTTAATTCATCTCCGGCTTCCAGCTTAAGCTCCCTGTCTACAGGCATTGCGCCGCCGAAGATTATACGGTCTATGTGGCTGTAAACAAGCTTTATCTCATCCTCAAAGAAAACCTTCTCAACAAGAAATTCCTCACGCAGTCTCTCTGTCGTATAGTGCTTTACATCCTTAGGGCTGCTGGCTGTACGAAGTTCCATAAAAATATCCTCCTTATTTCTTTCATATTGTTTTTATGTGTTATTATTAAAAAAGAATCACCCTTAATTCTATTGAAAGCGCTTACAGGTGTCAAGCGAAAAACTTACCGGTTCATTGCCTAAGATATAGCATTCCCCGCAGTCATTTTTCCATTTATGATATCTGCAAGAGACTTTGTTGTTTCACCTGTTGCTAATTGTCAATAGTATCTTGTACTTTTTCTTGTATAATGCCTCAAATATCCTTCCAAGATATAGATTGTCCCACTATCAGTACTTTTTGTATTATTCACTTTGATATCGCAATTTGCGACATCAAAGTAGGTCTTTCCGTCAAACTCGGAATACATCTTCTCTCGGCTGATATAACCCGATTGCTCAACAGCAGAATGACCGCCCTTGCATTTTGCACTTCTGCCACATATCTTGGCACGGGTGCTTAAGCTTTTAACAGCCATACTGGCACCTCTCTTTCCACATCACTCGGATCAGTCTCCTCACGCACTACCTTGGCAAGCTCCGTATTGGCTCGCTTCACCTTCTCCAATGCCTTCTGTTTTTTGGGTGAAATCTGTTGCTGTTCCATTTTGAAATCTCCTTTCTTTTGGGTATAAAAAAAGGTGGTCATGGTCTCCTTTCAGATTCCATGCCACCTTGGGTACATGATAATGATTTACTTTTAACTAACGTGTTCTTTAAGCTCTACATACATGCTCTCTGTGATATATGGCTTTAATTCTAATCGTTTTTCCGTCTCCTTAAGTTCGTCTATTGTAATCTCTTTAAAACACTTTTTTAAATCCAATCTCTGTAATACTTTTTTTGTATATGGTCTTTTTGCATCCTTGAAAGAGATTGAAAATAAAAAATCTTGAACCGATTCACAATTTAACAAAACCATACACACATATGCTTCATCATATGTGTCGAATGAAAGAAAATACGTTGTATCATCTAACATAATTGGATGATCTATCTCATCAGCATTATACAGCAGCGTGAACAACGGTTTCTTATAAAATCCCGAAATGCCTACTTTGTATTTTGCATACGAATAGTCACCCACTCCAAACATGCTAAACGCGGGGGCGCCATTATATATTGAGCTTTTTCTTCCGTCAAATAACTCTTTGTTTGAAATTAGATAGTGCCATGTATGCGGTGCTAATTGTTCGATATAAGAAGTGTCTTCTCTGGCTTTTTTTTGTGTGACTATTACATATTTTTTGAAGCCTTCGCATATGATTGGCTGCTTAAAACTACTGCTTTTCATCAATGGAAAAACAAGCGTTTCCTCTAGTTCAACTTCTTCTTTCTTTTTGTTTTTATACTTCCCTCCTCCAAGCATTTCCAATTCCATAATGCTTGAACAATCATGCTTAACGCCTTGCCTCCACTCGCATTGACAATTTCCTTCAAGGTTTTTTACTCCGTCAATTGCAGATGAAAGAACACCATTCTCACACTTGATCTTGCTTACAATCACTGTGGGATTCTCGAATTCAGAAACCTCACAAACACTAGCGTTATCAATTATATCTGATAGCTTTACTACTAACAGACATGCAGATGCGCTAATGCCAAAAACTTTAGCAGAATTAAAGTTTACCATTTTGACATATTCTGCTTTTGTCTTAGTTCTATTTAATTCTTGTAAAACATTCCGCGCAACTGATGTTTTGCAGAGCATTGCAATTATAGCGTTAGTATCTTTAAACGCATCAATAAGCTGCAAAATGATGTACTCACAAATATCAAAATTACTAGCACCGGTGATAGCATCTGTACCGGACAATCTTTTAAAATTTACCTTTTCAGGCAAGTTAAAATTCAGTTCGGAATTAGTCGCCCATGGCGGATTTCCAACAACAAGTGTTTGATCCCCATACTTTGCGAAATCAGATAAATCATACCCAAAAAAATTACTGCACTCTATCTTTACCTTGTTAGATGGAATAGATGATCTACATATATCGCAGTATTCTTCATTAACCTCAATTCCAACAATTGATTCACTATCAACAAAGGTTTTTAAAGAAGCCTTTATAAAATTACCAATTCCTGCCGTAGGTTCAATTATATACTTAGGTTGGATATTAAGATCGTTACACAAATATTCACAAACTGCACAAGCAAAATCCTCAGGGGTTTGATAATCACCGAACTCCTTCTTCAGTTCATTACCATTCATAATTAAGAACCCCATTTACTTTATTATCAAGTGCTATTACTCTCGCATACTGTAATCTCCACTGTAGGGCATTACTTATAGTCAAATATCCCTGCTCGGGTTTATGCTCTAGTATTTCATCCGCAAGGTCACTGTAAACTATCTCATCACCTGGTACATTTTTATCAATCAAGAATCCGATGATATCCTCTTTGTTTGCTCCATCATCAACCATTTCACGTAACCGCTTTGTAATAGTAAAATCAGCTGTTCGTGATTTATCTATGAAAGTACAGTATTTGAAGTCAAGGGTACAACTATTAGCAGTATCCTTCTTATCATAAACAAAGACAAGCAAATTATATCCCAAACCAAATATCTTCTGCCGTGCATTTTTAAACGGACAACTACTCTGCGGCTGAACTATACTTGTAACCTTGATATCAGTTTGAATATTGTCCCCAGGCAGATCAATTCCCTTTGCACTACTACCAATTTCAAGTTTATAATTCTCTCTCAAATACTCTTGAAAACGATGCTCAACATATGTGCCGACAGCTTTTCCATCGGTCACACCTATCAAACTGCTATGTTTTTCCTTGCACATAAACTCACAAAAGATCTTCGCTTCGCGCTTTAAATCATCGATTTCTAATGTTTTCATCGCTTACCACCTCTCCTAATTTATTAACCTATTGTTTTATCATAAATCCCACATGATTTAAAGCATTTTCACTCATTTACAACCTTGTCAATATCAACAATGTTCCATGAATCTTCCCATTGAATCCATGTTGTCAGCGGTTTGTCTTCCACCACTTTCATTGCTTCCTCTTCTGAATCAGCTTCAATTTCTAAAACCCCGCTTTTTGCTACTGTTATAGCCCATTTTGTTTTTTCGCCACTCATTATGATTCCTCCCTTTCAATTACAATTTCCATGATATCCCCTATGTCACACTTCAGCACATAACATATCTTTCCTAATGTATCCAATGATACCGGCTCATTCTTACTAAGCTTAGCAACGGCATTTGTGCTTATCTGTGCCATTTCATGAAGCTGAGTTTTGTTGATGTTTTTTTCAACCATTAGTTTCCAAAGCTTACTATAGCTTAGAATTACATCCGCATTCATTGCTACCTCCTTTCCGCACTTTCCTATAATAAAAAAGGCTACGCAAGATAAATTATATGCAGAACTCTTGATATATGTCAAGATTTTCTTAACTTTTATCAAGATTAAGCTTTTTCATTCGATTTCTTGCAGAATTCCTTGCAGAATTCCTTGCTGAGTTGCAATCTGAGATGCCAGTTTGTAAGGCGAGATGCAATCTGTTCAAAGCCATTCTTTTCGTGTATGATGACTTTGACAGGTACGCTAAAGGGAGGTCGACTCCCTCTCGATTTTTTTGTAATCGGAGAATCCACCCCTTCTTTGGTCAGTATGGGTAAGCAATGTTGGCGGCTTTGTCGTGATTATTATTTGAGAAGAGTAGGCTTCAGTAAGATGTCTTCAGCGGCAACTGGAGTGCACCCCAGAAGCTTTAACACCTCTTCTCCGTAGTAGAAGCTGAACGTTTCGTAATTACTGCGATCGTTCAGCTTTTTCCTTTTGTAGGAATTGATGTGATCCATCATCCTGACCACATCTTTCTGCGTCAGGTTGTCGAAGCTGGTTCCTTTGGGAAGAATCCGGCGGATCAGTTCATGATTAACTTCGATTGCTCCTTTCTGGTAAGGGCAACCGGCATCACAATAATAGATGCATTCCAGAAGCAACTGAATGTGGTATAACACGATCCGCCAGGGATCACCAGCTTTCACCAATTTCGCTGGCATGGGTAGCTCCGCTAATCTTGGAAGCAAAGTAACGGCTGATCTCTTCATCATTTCCTAATCCTGACCGGCCAGATCTGGCGATTGCAGAATAGGAGAAGCCTTCAATGATGCCATCCTGCGAGAAATAGAAATCGACCTGATACGCAGACCACGCCTTTGCATGAACCCTGAGACGTGCGCCGTGGCATACTTGTTCTGTATTCCAACGTGACGATGGCTCCCCTTCTAAGAGTCCGGCATCCTTCAAGGCATTCCAAACGAGTATATCCGAACACCGTACCTCATGCTTAACGTGAAAATCCTGATGGATGAACTATCGTTACCAACAGATATAATTAAGACATAAGGTCATCCTGAACGAAGTGAAGGATCTTTCTTTACCCCCTGTCATCCTGAACGGAGTGAAGGATCTTTCTTTTTAGGCTGGGAAGATTCTTCGCTTCGCTCAGAATGACATTAATATCATCAGGAATGACATTAACTTCGCTCAGAATGACATTAATATCATCAGGAATGACATTAACATCGCTTAGAATGACATTAACTTCGCTCAGAATGACATTATTACCTGATCATTCCTT
>JAFYBJ010000010.1 GCA_017540265.1 Lachnospiraceae bacterium | reverse complement strand
CTCTTCCTCTTCTGTAGGAACGATGAACATGTTCTTTACAAAATGAGCCTGCCAAGCAACCTCCATTATGAAACGAACTGCAAGACGGGTGTCCTTATTAGCGCCACAGAAGCCATCTACAACATAAAGCTTCTTGCCGGAGAGCTCGTCGATAGCAAGCTTCTTGCAAGCTTCCCATGCTTCCTGTGAAGCAGGATGGTTATCATTCTTGTACTCATCGGATGTCCACCATACGGTATCCTTTGACTTCTCATCCATAACGATAAACTTATCTTTAGGTGAACGTCCTGTGTAGATACCTGTCATTACGTTAACAGCACCAAGCTCTGTAACCTGACCCTTATCATAGCCCTCAAGAGAAGGATCTGTCTCCTCTTCGAAAAGCTTGTCATAGGAGGGATTGTAAACAACCTCGGTCACACCTGTGATGCCATACTTAGTTAAATCAACATTTGCCATAGCGTTTTTCCTTTCTTACAGATAATTATATTAGATGTGTCGAACCCAACAGCTTTAAGTATAAAATCTGCCGTCATCATTGTCAAGAAGCTTTACACCTCTGTGACTGTTTTCTATTCATGAATTAAAAGCCTCATATTGTCCCTTAATATAGTCATCGCTAATATTTATCATCGTGGAACTGTTCCAAGCATCGGAACTCTTGAAGTGTTGTGTGATACTTTTGGTATTACGATGTCACAATTTTTTGGTGACGGAGAAACTGTACTTCTTTCAGAGGAACAGCGCATCCTCCTGGAAAAATGGGCTCTTATATCCCAGGAGCAAAGAACCATATTACTTTCGTTAATGGAAACCATCTCATAATATTATTCTTTTGTTTCAGTACTTTCTTACGATTACACGCGCATTTTTGTTATATTTGTTGTATAATAGCATTGCAGGGTATCCTGCAGAGGTGTTGCTATACGGTAAGCGGTTGACCCTCCGGATCATTACGGAGGGGAGCTTTTTCACCCTCCAGTCTGTAAAAGAAGGGAGGGGATGCCTATGACGATATACGATCTGATGGCATTGTTATCATTTGCGATATCAGTGTTTCAATTGGGATATTCGTTAGGAATCGAAAAGAAAAAGAAATAACCGCTCCGGACCAAGGATTGCGGTTATTTCCAAATAACTACAACTTCTCCTGAGGGCCAGCCGTTAACTACTGCAACACCTCTTTATAAAGTATACAGCTCAAATTCCACTTCGTCAATGATCTCTGGCCTGCATAATACAACGCCTGATACAACATATTTAATGCCTATTCCGCCACGCTCTGCACGTACTCCTGAAGGCAGTTGAAATAAACATCCGTATCTATCTTTTTATATTCTTCCGTATACTCTTTCCATGCCTGTTCAAAATCCTCAGCCATTACCACGCGGGGCAGATATTCCCGCTTGAGAGCCTCTATCTCGTTCATCACCCTGTATTCATCCGTCCCCTCCTCCAGTGTCCCTGTATAGGACCACATGGGGTACCAGGGGGCGTTTTCACCTGCAGGATTTAACATTTCAACATAAGTCCTGGCGCCGTATGCATCAAGGCATTCCTTTATGATATCCGGCTGGCGGTCATAGAACATGGATGCCTGGCAGGAACTGTTATAGGCATTTATCCCATCCTGCGACATGCCCCAGTAATAAGGAAAATAGCTGTAGGTACAGATATGCCTCTTTGCATAATCCGTATCCCGCCACTGTGTATACTGCTCTTCTGTCTGATAGAAAACTCCGTCATCTCCCACCATATAATCCGTCCCCTCCAATCCCCAGAAACGAAGATTTAAGATTTCCGGTGAAAGAAGATCGTTTAAGAATTTGACCGCAGCCTCCGGATCCTCACAGGTAACGGATATGGCCATACCCTGGGAAGCATCAAACGCAGGCGTGGAATGATAATGTTCCTCAATGCCCTCCTCTATAACGGGTCCTAAGGGAATATAGCGGCATTCCGCGGGGAGCCCGGATACATCATTACTGAAATGCCAGTACTGATCCACCATTCCCAGTACCCTCCCCGTCTTTATGAGCGAGTTATAATCATCATTGCTCAAAAGAAAAGCACTCTGATCCACGATACCTTTCTTATATTCTTCATTAAGCTTTTCAAACCACTTTTTTGCTGTGGGAGAAATATTGAAATCCTCTACCGTAAGTGTATCCGCGTGCACCTTGCAGGCCCCGTCATTGGGATATCCGTCAAGGAAAAGCGGTGCATTGTCCAGGCCGAAGAAAAAGGTCTCATTTGCCATTATCTCATAGGCTATATAAGGATCACCGTTTTCATCCACGGGATTGGCCGCCACATAATCCTCCAGCAGCTTAAAATAATCATCCAGTGTATTTATCTCAGGATATCCCGCCCATTCAAGGACTTTTACCTGAACCCAGAAAGCTTCATCATTGTGTATTGTGGATGTGTCTTTAAGATAATATTTTGAAAAAGAAGGTATGTAGTATATACGACCGTCGGAATGACGCAGTCTTTCACACTCATCCTCAGTAAAATACCCTTTAAGATACGGATAATCATCCCAGTAATTATCTATAGGGATAAGGGCATTATTTTTGATGAGCTTCTGCATTGAATCAGATGTGGCATAGATATAATCGGGATAATCCCCCTCAAGTATCATCTTGCCTATCACCTCATCCGCATTTGTATCATCCCCCATCCAGGTTTCGATCACTTTCGCACCTGTTTTTTCGGCAATGAGTTCCTGTACCTCATTATCCTCAGTGATCTCTTTTCCGTGTGCACTCAGATAACTGCTGAAAACATGCACTTCTCTGTTCTCACCGGTCGATGCACAGGATGCCAGAAAAAGCATTGCAGCTGCTACCCCCAAAACGGCAGTCCTACTTCCCATAAAAACTTCCTTTCAAGACTTACTTAAGAACCGAATTAACCGCATTCTTTATATCATCTTTGCTTATATCAACATTCTTTGTTTTCTCGTTGACTTTGTCTATCACTTTGTCTGCCGCATCACTGTTAAGCGCTTTGTTTACGGCATCCTTTATATCATCCTTGTCAACCTTCTTTAATAATCCCTCTGCTTCCTTCTTTATATCCATCACCCGGATCCTCCTTTTTGTTAATGATCAGATAATGATAACAAACGCGGATATTATATTCAACGATATTTACAGGCTTTTCAGAGAAGTTTTATGTGTATCCTTACCGTCCCCTCCGCTCCATGTTCAAAGGATGCGGCGCTGCCGTATACGTTCTTGATCCTGATATAGGGATTAAACTCATCCTGTACGCTGAAGGAATCACATATATCCTTATTTCCGTCTTCAAAGACCGCATGGAGTTTCAGTATTATATCCTGATCTTCATCACCTGCCGCTATGCCTTTTATGACAAGCACACCGTCTTCGTTTCCGGCACTGATATCCACATCATATCCGCGCTGTATAAGATCCGATACTGCATCTGTTATCATAAACACGGGGATGTCACTGTCCTTAAGAGAATCCGTAAGGTTTCCGACACTGATTCCTTCCATTCCGTCAGGCTCACCTATTCTTTCAAGTTCAGTTCTTAAAGCCCACGTCTCCCTTTTTATCTCTTTTTTTAACAGCCCCTTTTCCGCCGCCTCACGCTTTAATCCGTTTTTTCTGAAAAGGCGGACGGCCGCATCAAGTGCAAGAGCCTCATTGAGTATCTTAAGCTTTTTCTCTTCGCTTTCCGCAAAGAATTTCTGGCTGTAAACATACTGCCTGCTCTTTATCTCAAGCCTTTCCATTATTTTTGCTGCTATGGTAACGGCTCTTCCTACCTCATCCTTCCTGCCTCTTCCCATGTCAAGGAAACGTTTCTCCCTTATCTCTTTCTCCGGGCTCTCTGACGCATTGCCGTCATATTCAGCCCCTGCCGCCTCCGCCAGAGCTTTTATCCTTCGTGATGCATCGGATATATAAGCAAGCCAGAATATATTTATGCCTGCGAACATAACAATTACGGCAAATATGACAAAGAGATTTTCCTTTATCACATCGGATACCGGAATTCGGGGCGTATATGCAGCAAAGATCATCTCCGCAGTATAATAATTTCCGCTCTTAAAATGAAAGCCGTAGCCGATATCGATCCCGTCCGCATATGTTTTTCCCGTATTGCTGTATATCACACTGCCCTCGCCTAAAACATATAATTCGCCGTCATATTCCAGCATATCCAGGTTATTCTTAAAAGCAGCATCATCCATTTCAAGGACTATCACCGCCCCGTTTCCGTTTAAGGGAGCATAATCCAGTTTTCTTATTATCAGGACACTGTCTTTTACCGGATCCACATACAATATAAGAGCCTTATTCATCCGTGTCCAGGTATCATACCAGCCTTCCTTAGCAGCCTCTGAAAAATGCCTTATCTGCTGGTTTTGCGTAATGCCGGGCGTCTCTGTATATATGGTATATCCCTTTATCACCGTGGATTTGTTTTCGGGAAGAGCCCTGTTCCTCTTTGCCTTGTCGTAAGCATTTACATAATCGGAGGTGGTGCTGTAGGATCCGCCAAGAAAGGTGTAAAGATCGTCATTGGAATATATTCCGGACAGGGCGTACATGCCGCTGTCCACCATCTGCGAAAAGGCAGCTTCCGCCGCACCGGCAGCCAGATCCGCCAGCTCCCCTGCCCTTTTCATCTCGTCTTTGCGAAGCATCCCGAAAGCTCCTTCAAAAACCGCAGCTGTAAGAAGCAGGAATAATATGTCAAAAATGATCAGTCTTATTTTCAAATCTATCCCTCATCAAAAGAAGACCGCATCAGCACTCTCCTTTATAGGAAGCGACAAAAGTAATTGCGTTTTCGCAGCATCAAAAGCCATATGTGCCAGCATTTTGATGCTGCTCAAATCGCAATTTCTAATGTCGCTTACTATAAATCATCTCTCCGGCATCTGCATCAGCGCTTTGAATTTTGCCTTGCATATATACATGCGCATTTCGGCCAGTCCCAGTATATCATCGTAGGTATCGCCCCCTTCAATGTATGCGTATCCGTAGGAAAGAGCACTCTTCCATCTGCTTTCCACAGGATTCAGTATATAGGGACTGTCAGCCTCAAGCCTTTCTGCAACCTTGTTTATCATCCTGAAATTGCATCCGGTCATCACTAAGAGGAATTCGTCGCCTCCCATCCTGAAGCAGTAATCGGACGGATTCATAATGCTTCGTATATATTCCGCTGCCTGCTTTATTATATGATCCCCCGCCTCATGACCCAGGTTGTCATTTACATGCTTTAAATTATTAACGTCAAAATATATGACACACAACTGTTTTTCATGTCTGAAATTATCCTCAAGCGCATTATAGCTCCTCTTGTTGAGCAGCCCCGTCATTGCATCATGATTTGCCTTGTATAAGGCCTCTGACAGATCCTCGTTTCCGTTGCTTATATTTACAAAAAGCCGCAAAATGGCATCCTTAAGATCCCCGATCTCATCCGTTACCTCCATATCCGCTAAGCGCGCTGAGCTGTCGGATACATCTTCTATAAAGGAATCCGTAAGCTCTGTCATGCTGCGGACAGGTTTAAATACCATATCCTCCAGCTTTTTCTTTGCAGATCGTATGAAAAACACGGCACACAGCCACAATATGAGAAGCGTTACAGCCGCCGCGATGATAAGCCTTACGGGCATGGGATCATTCATTTCTATCACCATATATCCTGCCGGTTTATCATTTACGGTACGTACCGGTATGTAGAGGGTGCTTCCTGAAAGCGACGGTCTCCTCCATTTTTTCCGGCAATTTAAAAGATCGCTCTTCTTTGATTCCAGATAATCATCATATTCCAGCTTTTCCCCCAGTTTATTCCCCCCTGTATCATATATGTAATAATTATTCGTGCTTCCGAAATTTATCATGGATATGCGTTTCACATCCCTTGAATTCTCCTGCCTGAAATCCTCCAGCAGGGCCAGGGTCTTTTTATAAGACGCATTGGACTGCCTGAGGCTCAGTGCATATCTGGCATCATCCGCATCAGTCACCGCCAGTGCAAAATCCGCAGTCTTTCCCTCAATATTAAAACGGTAAGTAAGGCTGAAATAAAAGAAAAAAATAATAACAAAGAACGCTTCCGCAAAAAAGAAAGCAAGGATCGTACCCGCGATTCTTTTGCCTACCTTTTCGCCTATGCCCTTCAAAATATGTCCCCCCTCCGGATAAAACCTATCAGTATTGATTATAAACCAAAACCGGCTGCATTTCAGTTCTTTACATACATCGGGTCAATATGGTAAAATGATGATGTATCTATCGGCTGCATTATTATTTCAGAAAGGAATGGTGAGCAAAATGAGCGTAAATGGAATTACGAATGATGCGGCATCGGTACAGGGCTCCTATGTTTACACTCCGGCGAATGTCCCGGATACAAAGAGCACCGTCACCGATAAAACAAACGAGAAGGTAAGCGCTGCAAGCACCGCTGCTTCAACAGGCGTGGTATATGAGCGCGATACCGACACCGCAGCTGCAAAGGCTGCCGAAAGCACCAAGAAAACCTACAAGCAGGATCCCGAGCTGATCTCAAAGATCAAAGCGCAGAGCGAGCTTCATACACAGCAGCTGGAGAATATAGTAAACCAGCTGATCACGGGACAGGGCAAGAGCTTCTCCATCGCTACGGGAACCAATCTCGCGGATTTCTTCAAGGATCTGCAGGTTGATGAAGCCACAAGAGCAAAGGCAGCGGAAGACATTTCAGAGGATGGTTATTATGGCGTAAAGCAGACCTCCGAAAGGATCTTTGATTTTGCAAAAGCTCTTTCCGGCGGTGATCCCGATAAGATGGAAGAAATGCGCAAGGCCTTCGAGAAAGGCTACAAGCAGGCCACAGGGGCCTGGGGCGAGGATCTCCCCGATATCAGCCAGAAGACCTACGAGGCGGTTCAGAGCCTCTTCGACCAGTACGCAAACGAACAGGCACAGGCAGCGCAGGCATAAAACACCTGAATTTAAAAAGACTTCCCGCATCCGCGGAAAGGCTTTTTTCTTTTACATCTTTTTTAAAGCACCTTTGACAGGAATTCCTTAAGCCTGGGGTTCTCCGGTGAATTAAAGAAATTTTCCGGCGGCGCATCCTCGCCTATCGTTCCGTCCGCCATAAAGAGCACCCTGTTTGAAACTTCCCTTGCAAAGCCCATCTCGTGGGTCACTACTATCATTGTCATGCCGCTTCCCGCAAGATCCTTCATAAGATCCAGAACCTCTCCTACCATTTCCGGATCGAGAGCACTTGTAGGTTCATCAAAGAGTATGACCTTCGGATCCATGGCAAGGCTTCTTACTATAGCCACACGCTGTTTCTGGCCGCCCGAAAGGGTTGAAGGATATACATCAGCCTTATCTTCCAGACCGATGCGTGCTAAAAGCTCCAGAGCTTTTTCCCTTGCCTTTTCGGTGATCTCCTTTTTTACATTCCCCGGCGTAAAGAGCTTATGATTTTCTCTTCTGTAATTCTGGCATCCCGTGTAGACCGGAGCCAGCATGATATTTTCAATGACGGTCTTATTATTAAAAAGATTGAAATGCTGGAAGACCATACCCATGTGGCGTCTGTGTTCATTTATATCAACCTTCATATCAGCCAGATCCACATTATCAAAGATTATCTGACCTTCATCAGGATCCTCCATGCAGTTTAAGCAGCGAAGGAACGTGCTCTTACCGGAACCCGAAGGTCCTATCACGCACACGATATCGCCGCGTCTTATGCTCATGTCTATGCCTGTGAGTACATCCTGACCGTCAAAAGATTTTTTCAATCCCCTTACATCTATGAGGATATCATTTTTTTCTGTTTCCATTCCGATACCCCCTATTTCCTTCTGTCACTCTTTGCAAGGTTCTTTTCCATGATCCGTATACATAAGCTTATGATCAGAACCAGCACTATATAAATGATCGCCATCGCAAGATACGGCACCATAAATTCATAGCTGTTTGAGCCTATATAATTAAACGCCACATAAAGATCCGCCGCACCCACAAAACTCACCACAGAGGTTTCCTTTATAAGGGCAATGAACTCATTTCCAAGCGTTGGAAGAATATTCTTGATCGCCTGGGGGATCACTATGAGCCTCATGGATGTGGCAAAGGAAAGCCCTACCGCCCTTCCTGCCTCAAGCTGTCCGGGATCCACTGACTGTATCCCGCCTCTCATCATCTCGGAGATATAAGCACCAGAATTAAGTCCGAATACCCATATCGCCACCTGAACGCCTGTCATCTTCATCCCGATAAGAGGAAGCAGCACATAATAGAATATCAGCAGCTGCACCACCATGGGAGTTCCTCTGAAAAGCTCCACGTAAAAAGTACATATCGCATTCAGCACCTTCGGAAGAGTCTTATACTTCGGCATCACCTTTACGGCTGCTATAAGTGTACCTATGACTATTCCTATAAGGAGTCCCAGAACGGATATGATCAGCGTGTTTTTAAGTCCGGTGAGTACCATCTTGTACCCACCGGAGTTTAAGAATACACGCAGGAAATTATCAACTTTTTTATCAAATCCCGACATATTACTGCAGCTTGTTTATAGCCTCTGTGATCGCTGCCGCAGGCGCCGAGTCGATGATGACATAATCAAGATTTCCGTTTAAGAGATCCTGTACGGCAAGTGAACCGTTACGATATCCTGTGCAGGTCATGCCAAAACCGGTAAAGCCCCAGCCTTCATCACCTTCACAATAGAACTGACCTGTGGTACCTGTCTGTACACCCACCTTTGTTGCCGCATCCTTTGTGGCAAGTATAGCCTCAACAGCTTCCTTATCCGTGCAGGCATCAAATTCGGTATTATCGGATCTTACGATGAGCTTCTGTGAAGCCTCGTAGTAAGAATCCGTAAATGTCACATATTCCTCACGCTCGGGCTTGATGGTAAGTCCGCTCATTGCAATATCACTCTTATGCTGACCTACGGAAAGGCATACGGAATCAAAATCCATATTCTGGATAACAAGCTCTTTTCCGAGATACTCGGCAAGGCCCTTTGCGATCTCCATATCAACGCCCACATAATTCTCGCCATCCATATATTCGAAAGGCTCGAAAGCAGCATTACATGCAACTAAGAGCTGATCATCAGATGCACCCTCTACAGCACTTGCCACGGGAACAGGAGTACCATCTCCGAAATAATGATTGCAGATCTCCTCAAAAGTTCCATCGCTCATTATCTGTGCGATATATTCGTTTGTCTTTTCAAGAAGCTCAGGCTGTGCCTTGTCAACGCCGAATGCATACTGTTCGTCGGTAAGGTTTACATCTATAACCTTCGCAGTTATCACATCATTTGTTTCAACGGGGGCCTGTGCCTCCTCAGTCTGTCCTCCGCAGGCTGCAAGGCTTCCCACTGCAAGCACTGCACACATAAGTAACGATACGATCTTCTTTTTCATTTTATCCTCCTTAAAACATATATAAAATGGGTTGATCCTTATCCCCCCAGATAAGCTTTTCTTACGGAATCGTCGTTTAGTAAGTCCTTTCCGGTTCCGGTATTTACTATCTTTCCCGTCTCAAGGACGTAAGCCCTGTCTGCTATTGAAAGGGCCATCTGCGCATTCTGTTCCACGAGAAGTATCGTGGTGCCCTCTTTATTGAGAGCCTCTATAATGTCAAATATCTGCTGCACCAGTATGGGTGCCAGTCCCATGGAAGGCTCATCAAGCATCATGAGCTTCGGCTTGCTCATAAGCGCCCTTCCCATCGCAAGCATCTGCTGCTCTCCTCCGGAAAGGGTTCCTGCCGTCTGACGGCTCCTCTCCTTAAGCCTGGGAAACTGTTCGAAAACCCTCTCTATAGTTTCCGCAGCCTCTGCCTTGTTTCTCGTATAGGCGCCCATCTCAAGATTTTCCCTGACCGTAAGCTGGGCAAAGACTCTCCTTCCTTCAGGGCAGAGAGCCATTCCTTCCGATACCACCCTGTGTGCCGGAGTGCCGCTTATTTCCCTGCCTTCGAATTCTATGCTGCCGCTCTTGGCTTTTAAAAGGCCGCCCACAGTATTAAGTGTCGTGGACTTGCCGGCGCCGTTTGCACCTATGAGCGTCACTATCTCGCCTTCGTTTACTTCAAATGAAATGCCCTTTATGGCATGTATGTTTCCGTAAAATACATTAAGACCGTCCACTTTAAGCATGTTACCCATGATCAGCCCTCCTTCTTCGTTCCCAGATAAGCCTCTATGACACCCGGATCATTCTGTATCTCCGACGGAGTACCTTTTGCGATTATCTTTCCGAAATTAAGCACTGCTATGGTCTCACATATTCCCATTACTAACTTCATATCATGCTCGATGAGCATAACGGCTATGCCAAACCTGTCGCGTATCTTTTCTATGTTCTTCATGAGCTCCTCTGTCTCTGAGGGGTTCATACCTGCCGCAGGCTCGTCAAGCAAAAGGATCTTCGGGCCGGTAGCCAGCGCGCGTACTATCTCAAGTCTTCTCTGAGCTCCATAAGGAAGGGAATCCGCTCTTACATCGGCCTCTCCCGCCATATCAAATATATCAAGCAGTTCAAGGGCTTTTTCATGCGCCTTCTTTTCCTCTTTGAAATATTTAGGCAGCCTGAACATTCCCGTAAACATTCCGTAACCGATGTGATTGTGGAGACCTATCTTTACATTCTCCTCAACGGTCAGCTTGTCAAAGAGTCTTATATTCTGGAAAGTCCTTGCTATCCCCGCTTCATTTACGGATGCGGGAGTCATGCCCTGGGTATCCTTTCCGTTTAAGAGTATGGTTCCTCTGGTGGGCTGGTATACCTTCGTGAGCAGATTAAAGACGGTGGTCTTTCCCGCTCCGTTAGGACCGATAAGTCCCATTATCTCAGTGGCACCCACACCTATATTGAATTCATCAACTGCAGTGAGTCCGCCGAAATCTATGCCAAGGTGCATCGCTTCAAGCACTAAGGGTCTGTCCTTATCACGCTCCGGAACTATGGTCTTTCCCGATACCTCTACGATACCGGATCTCTTCTCTGTATCCCTGCTCATTTCTGCACCTCCTCTCCTGCTTTTTTCTTCTTAAAGAGGTTTGAAATAAGATCTTTAAATTTCTTATTGTTTGTAAGGAGCATTACAAGTATGAGGACTATGGCATATACGAGCATTCTGTAATCCTGGAACTGTCTTAAAAGCTCCGGCAGTACAGTAAGGATCGCAGCAGCGATAAGAGAGCCCGTCATATTTCCTATTCCGCCAAGTACCACAAATACCAGCACAAGTATGGAAGTATTGAAATCAAATTTCTTGGGAACTATTGTCGAATAATTAAGCGCATATAAAGCTCCCGCTGTTCCCGCACATGCCGCGCTGGTCACAAAAGCCATCAGCTTGTATTTTGTAATATGAAGTCCCGATGCCTCTGCCGCTATCCTGTTGTCACGTATTGCCATTATCGCTCTTCCGGAGCGGCTGTTTACCAGATTCTGGATCACAATAAGAATAATGAATAATAGCACTATACCGGCCGCAAAACTGGAGATCTTCTTAACTCCGAGCGCTCCCATGGGACCGTTTAATACCGTGGTTCCCGTGACCGACGAAGGATCGAGTGAAAAATGAAGACCGCTGTCATCGATATAAACATAGAGACAGTAAAGGAGATTCTTTATTATCTCACCGAAAGCGAGCGTCACTATCGCCAGATAGTCGCCCTTAAGTCTTAAAACAGGTATGCCTATGAGAAACCCTGCTATGGCAGCCATTATCGCACCGCATACCACCGCAGCCACAAGCACCGCTATCTTAAGACCGGTATTCTTATTAAAAGATGAAGGATCCATGCCCGAGGTGAGGGCGGCTTCAAGTATTACCGCGCTGAAGGCACCCACAGACATAAAGCCTGCATGTCCGAGGCTTAATTCTCCGGATATTCCGACCACAAGATTTAAGGATACCGCCATGATCATGTAAGCAACCATGGGCACCAGCTGTCCCGCAAGTGAGCTCGAAATGTTCTTTGTGGAAAGCAGTACCTGGAATACCACAAAAAATACAGCTACCAGTCCGTAATTCATGAACGCCTTCTTAGAGGCCGGGTTCATTTTCTTCTTATCCATATCTTTCCGCCTCCTCTTATACCTTCTCGCTTATCTTCCTGCCAAGCAGTCCGTCGGGCTTTATGAGCAGCACTATGATGAGCACTGCAAACACAAAGATATCGGAAGGCACAGCCGGAACCAGAGCCCTTGCAACTATCTCTATCACACCTAAAAGTATACCGCCTATCATCGCACCGGGTATGGAACCTATACCCCCGAATACAGCTGCGACAAAGGCCTTGATGCCCGGCATGGCACCTGTAGTGGGCACCAGATTGGGATATGCGGTGCAGAGCAGCACACCCGCTATCGCCGCAAGTCCCGAGCCTATGGCAAAGGTCATCGATATAGTAAAATTCACATTAATGCCCATCAGGGTGGCAGCGCCCTTATCCTCCGATACGGCACGCATTGCCTTGCCCATCTTTGTCTTTCCTGTAAAAAGCGTAAGCGCGATCATTATGATTATGTTTGCACATATCGTTACTATCGTGACCGCCGAAATCTGGGCATCTCCGATTTTGAGTGGCGGCATGGATGCAAAAATATTAGGGAAGATCTTCGGATTTGACGACCATATGAGCAGTGCCGCATTCTGGAGAAAATACGAAACACCGATAGCCGTTATGAGTACCGCAAGGCTGGTAGCTTCTCTTAAAGGCTTATATGCAAGTCTTTCGATCACTATACCGAGCATTGTACATACAGCTATTGAGAAAACCACGGCAGCCGCAGGCGGCCAGCCAAGGTAAGCCATGGCACAGTAAGCGGCATATCCGCCAACCATTATTACGTCTCCGTGGGCAAAATTAAGCATCTTTGCGATACCGTAAACCATTGTATATCCAAGGGCTATTATCGCGTAGACACTTCCCAAGCTTATTCCGTTTATCAGATAGGTAAGCATATCTTTCCTGCCTCTCTTCCCTGCAAAAATGAAAGCAACAGCCTATATTCTACTTCATATTTAAATTTATGTGAAGAAAAAATCCTTTTATATATAAAAGAAGGGACCGCCTGTGCGACAGTCCCCCCTTTAATAAGATCCGTAAGGACCATTACATACCTACATATGTACCGTTCTGGATAACCATACCCTTAGGTGCTTTGTTAACCTCACCTGTAGGCTCCCATACCATATTCTGTCCTGTGATACCATCAACAGAGAAAGAAGAATCAATGAATACTTCCCTGAGGATCTCGCAGAGATCAGCACAGCTCATATCTGTTACATCAAGACCGCCGTGGTTCTCAGCATAGTATGTAAGTGCCTCGTATATAGCGTAAGGGCAGTCATAACCGTCTGCTGCGAACTGTGAAGGGGTCTCACCGCCGGTTGCCTCTGCATACTTTGCAACAAAGCTTACAGTAGCATCATCTGTAGCATCTGCAGAGAAAGGAGTAAGGAGCATAACGCCCTCTGCAAGGGAGGTATCAAAGCCTTCCATGGAAAGGATTCCGTCCATACCGTCCACACCGAACATCTTGGGAGCATAGCCCATATCGGAAGCCTGCTTTAAGATAAGAGAAGCGGGCTGATAGTAGATGGGAAGGAATATAAGGTCTGCGCCGTTTGACTGTGCATCCACAAGCTGTGTGGAGAAGTCTGTAGCTGTATCATCCGTAAATGCTGTCTCGGAAACGATCTCAAGACCAAGCTCTGCTGCCTTCTCTTTGAAGGTGTTGCGGATACCGGTTGAATATGCATCGCCGTTGTTGTAGATGATGGCAACCTTTGTTGCAAGACCCTGGTCAACTATGTACTGAGCGGATGCGGAACCCTGGTTGGGATCTGAGAAGCAAAGCTGGAAGATATTGTCTCTTCCGTTTGTTACATCAGGTGATGAAGCAGAAGGTGTAAGCATGAACATTCTGTCATTCATAGCCTCGGATGCAACTGCGATACAGGGAGATGTGGTAACTGTACCAACGATAACCTGTGTATTCTCATCCTTTAATTTGTTGTAAGCATTAACAGATGTCTCGGGATCGTGCACATCATCCTGCACATTGAGTGTCATCTGGAAATCAGCGCTCTTTTCGTTGATCTCATCAACAGCGATCTTTGCGCCGTTCTGTACAGCCATACCGTAAAGTGCAGCTGCGCCTGTCATGGGTCCGATAACACCTACGTTAAGTGTTCCGGTAAGGGCACCGCCCTCGCTTCCTGCAGATGCTGCTGTTTCCTCTGTGCTGCCGCTCTCAGAACCTGTCTCTGCGCCTGTCTCTGAACCTGTCTCTGCGCCTGTGCTTGCGCTTGTGTCTGTGCCCTCTGTCTCATTGCTGCCGCATGCAGTAACAGAAGATACTGCCATCACGCCGGCAAGAAGAAGACTTGCGATTCTCTTTTTCATAATCTTTTCCTCCATTTATAATATTTCCTCCCGAAGATCCTCAAACAGGGAAAGGTTCCTATCCTCAAATCTCCATGAAAATTATATATCCAATTTTTCACAAATTCAATATTTGTATTCTGTGCAAAAACACCAAAATATTTTTTTGTCAAGTTCCTTGTTATATGCATTATGCCATACGACCATAAATTCCGGCTATATCAGACATCCCGCCACAAGATTGACAAGCCCCACTTTTTTCATATAATGATGTCATCCCAAACATATCAGATGACTTTTCCGGAGGAAACAAAAATGATAAAAAACATAGTATTCGACATAGGACAGGTTTTAGTAGATTTCCGCTGGAGAGCCTATATGGAAGAAGATCTGAAATTCCCTCCCGAAGTTGTGGAACAGATCGCCGAAAAGATCGTGCTGACCGGAATGTGGGACGATCTGGACCTGGGTATAAGGGATGAAGCCGAAGTGATAGAAGAGATGAAATCCACGCTTCCCGCTCTCAGAAAAGAAACGGATATTTTTTTTGACGGGATAGTAAACCTCACCGCCACACGTCCCTACAGCACACCCTGGATAAAGGAGCTTAAGGAAAAAGGCTACAAGGTCTACCTCCTCTCAAACTATCCGAAGAGTTATTTTGAAATACACGAACGTACCCACTTTGACTTTACAAAATATGTTGACGGAAAAGTGATATCGGGCTTTGAAAAACTTGCAAAACCGGATCCCGCCATATACAGGCTGCTCTTTGAACGCTACAGCCTTATACCGGAGGAATGCGTATTTCTGGATGACAGAGCCGAAAATATTTCCGCCGCTGCAAAGCTTGGCATGAATACAATACTTTTTATCTCTTACGAAAACGCAAAAGCAGCGCTGGATGCGCTGCTTGCATGAATCTGATCTTTAAGTTTTACGTCAGTTATTTCCGGAAGGGGGATTTCCTCCGCCGAGTATCGGTTCCACAAAACCGCCGCCCGGTATGTCCGCATCCGAACGAAGGCCGTTTCCCGTAACGTGTCTTACGGCAACAGGTGTATCGCCAAACATCGAAACACCGCCCTGTATATTTGAATGTGCCGCTGTCGGATCGAATCCCCCAAGTGCGGGATCCATATTCGCTCCGCCGTTTCCTGCTGCAACATTATCGATAATATCAGGCTTTACAACATTCCCGCCAAGCATGGGATTGCCGCTGTTATAAGAAGACTGCGCCGCAGCACCTTTGGACTGCTCCTCCGTCTTCATCCTGTTCATATAGGAAGGCTGTAGAGCGCCCTCCAGCTGAACCCTTCCTCTTTCCGAATCATCTGCCGCTCTCTCCCTGCCGCCGGCAAAAGCGGATATAACAGATGATCTGTCATATCCATCCTCATCGGGATTTCCTTCGGGACCGTAATATCTGCTCTCATTGCCCATGTCATTTACGGTCACAGGGGTCTGTCTGGCAACCATCATGTCATGCTCCGCCTTGAAATAGAGCGCTAACACGGTCCCCCCCGCCACTATGCATACGGCTGCAGCAATAAACTGACCTGCCGTACCCAGATCACCGGCTATCGGTATCATCTTTTCAAAAGGAAAATCAGTTATGCCAAAGAAGATAAATATCACTCCCAGCACAAAGAACAATCCTGCGATCATTTTTTTTACATCCATCTGCTGTTCCCCCTTTAAATATTATAATTTCATTACGAAAGCTTCATATCTCCGTCCTTAACCCATCCGATCTTCTTAAGACCGGTGTTGATAAGCGGAGCTATCACTGCAGGAAGGACAAAGGATATAAGTATAAGTCCCGCCCAGTCAAAGGCACCCGGGGTAATAGCTTCAGCGCCCTGCGCAAGAGCAGCCTCACTGGGATTTGTCCAGCCTGTAAATACACCTATCTGACCCACAAGACCGCAGGTACCCATGCCCGAGGAAACCGGTGCACCGTTCATGCGAAGCTTAAAAAGACAGGTTGCAATAGGGCCGGTAATGGCTGAGGTGAGCGTAGGTGCTATCCATATCCTGGGGTTCTTTACTATATTCCCCATCTGCAGCATGGAAGTTCCTATGCCCTGGCTCACAAGACCGCCCCATTTATTTTCTTTAAAGCTGATAACCGCAAAACCTATCATCTGTGCACAACACCCTGCTACGGCAGCGCCGCCTGCAAGGCCCGTAAGTCCGAGAGCCGCACATATGGCAGCCGAGGAAATAGGCAGGGTAAGAGCCATACCTACAAGCACCGATACCAGTATTCCCATAAGGAACGGCTGAAGCTCTGTTGCCCACATGATCAGCTTTCCTGTCCACATGGCTGCACTTCCGATGGGAGGAGCGATCAGCGCAGCAACACCGATACCCACACCTATGGTCACAAGAGGAGTAACCAGAATATCAACCTTCGTTTCCTTTGAGATGAGCTTTCCGCATTCCGCAGCTATGATAGCCACGAAAAGCACTGCAAGAGGGCCGCCTGCACCGCCTAAGGCATTACTTGCAAAACCAACCGCTATAAGCGAAAAAAGAACAAGAGGCGGACATTTTAACGCATATCCGATTGCCGTCGCCATAGCCGGTCCGCTCATGGCGCTTGCCACGCCGCCCACGGTATAATCCTTTCCTGCAACGCTCGCCACAGTGTTCATTAAAAATCCTATGCCAAACTGTTTGCCGAAAGTATCGATGATGGTTCCGATAAGCAGTGAGCAGAAAAGCCCCTGGGCCATTGCACCAAGGGCATCTATGCCGTAACGCTTTAAGGATATCTCCACATCTTTCTTCTTAAAAAACTCTTTTACTTTGCTCATTATTTCAGTCCTTCCCGATGTCAGTTTTTTTAACATGTGGATTATATCACTTTATGCATATAAGTTTGCAAGAAGAATCGTTCAAATCTCTCCAATCCGATACCGTTCCCTGGCTGCTGTCCCTGCCCCCCGTCATATCCGTATTGGTTATCCACATAGCAAGGGGGTTGTCCACAGAACCCTTATATTGTACATAAATGGTACTGGCGCCGGTATGTACAGATTTTAGTCTGTCTATATAATTGGACTGTGAAAAATCCGTCCAGCCAAGGGAGTCAAGGGCCTCTTTTGCAAACATGGTAGTAAGGTCTATATCCTCTATCTTCGTGGGAGTTGCGGCTATCGCGTCTATCTCTGCCATAGAGGCCGCATCCTGGACCACATCCGGATCAGTGGCCGCATAAGTAATGGCTGCATAGATCGCATTTAGCATCTCAAGATCCGCAGTTACTTTTGATTTCTCAATATACTTAATGAGCTGCGGTGCCATGATACCGACAAGGATAGCCATTATAGCTATCACGATTATAAGCTCCACAAGTGAAAAACCTTTATTACTTTTCTTCATGCCCCTTACTCCTTTTAAGATACATGATCCCCCCTCAATCCGCTGAACACAATTCTAACATATACCTGATACATTTAAAATCGGAGAAAAGAAGACCCCATGCCTTATTTTTCTTGACTCGTATTAGCATACCGCTTAAAATGGGAGATGTTTGTACAATATCAAATAGTCAAGGAGAAATAATAAACATGTACATAACCTGTCTTGATCTTGAAGGAGTTCTGGTTCCGGAGATATGGATCGCATTTGCCGAGGAAAGCGGGATTCCCGAACTCAAACGCACCACACGTGATGAGCCCGACTATGACAAACTCATGAACTGGCGCATAGGGATCCTTAAAGAGCACGGTCTCGGCCTTAAAGAAATACAGGATACGATAAGAAAGATCGACCCTCTCCCCGGAGCGAAAGATTTTTTGGATGAATTAAGAAGCATCACCCAGGCCGTTATCATAAGCGATACTTTTACCGAATTTGCATCACCCCTTATGGAGAAGCTCGGATGGCCCACCATCTTCTGCAATTCCCTGGAAGTGGCGGATAACGGAGAGATCACCGGATTTAAGATGCGTATAAAAGATTCAAAGCTTACAACGGTCCGCGCCCTGCAGTCCATCGGCTACGATACAATAGCAAGCGGAGACAGCTATAACGACCTTGCCATGATACAGGCAAGCAAGGCAGGCTTCCTCTTCCGCACTACGGATAAGATAAAGGCCGACTATCCTGAATATCCCGCGTATACGGAATATTCCGAGTTACTTGCAGGTATCAAAGATGCGATGAAGCAATAATTGATTCTTCGACTCCGGCTGCGCCTTTGCTCAGAATGACAATGCACATCTCTGCAATGTGTCATCCTGAGCAACGCGAAGGATCTTTTTTATCAGAGTCTTCTAAGAATATATTTACATATCGGATTTCCCATTGCCGAGAAACGCTCCTCATATTCCGTCATCACATTGCCCTCCATAAGACGTGCATCATTATGAAGATCACGCGTACACTCTACCATCTCATAGTATTCTTTCATAAATTCCGCTTCTTCCAGCGCGAATTCAAAGAGTCCCGTATTATCTGTCTTGAATTCTATAAGTCCGTCTTTTTTTAATATCCCTCTGTACCTTTCAAGAAACTGCCTGCTCTCAAGCCGCCTTTTTGCATGCTTTTCTTTTGGCCACGGATCCGAAAAATTAAGATAGATCCTGTCGGCCTCGTTTTCTCCAAAGCAGTCGCATATAACTTCTGCATCCATCCTTATAAAACGAAGATTTGTATCTTCCTCATCCAGTTTCTCCAGCGCTCTGATGAGTACGGAAGAATATTTTTCGATACCGACAAAATTCACATTCCGCTCTCTCTTTGCCAGCTCCTTGATAAACCGCCCCTTTCCGCAGCCTATCTCAAGACGCAGCGGAGCATCATTTCCAAAGCACTCATTCCAGCGTCCTTTTAAGCTCTCCGGTGACTTTACGGTATATTCATTTTCAGCGATCGCTTCTCTCGAACCTCTGATATTCCTGAGCCTCATTTAAACCTCTTTCCATTTGTGTTATAATGTTCTTTATGTCAACCAAATATAAAACAAGCGATATTTTACCACATATCTTACGGGCAATGTTCATCTTTGCCGCATTATTTTTTACACCCCTTGATGTCCATGCCACCTCCGCGGAATTAAACGCCGAGGCCGATGCAAGAAGAGCTGAAGAGCCCGAATCAAATTCCATTGAAGGCTGGCCCGACGGTCCCCACGTGGGCGCAGAAGGCGCCGTGCTCATGGAAGCAGGAACCGGTGCCATACTCTATTCAAAGAACCCGGATGAGAAGCTCTATCCCGCTTCCATCACAAAGCTTATGTGCTGCCTGGTGGCGATAGAAAACTGCTCCCTCGACACATCAATATCCGTAAACCAGTCCGCCATAGATGCAAATGCTCCCGATGGTTCCAGCATGGGACTTAAAGCGGGCGAGACCCTTACCCTGGAGGAACTTCTCTACGGAATTCTCATCAACTCGGCAAACGAAGCCTGCAATGTGGTCGCAGAACATATTGCCGGCTCCATCGACGCCTACGTGGAAATGATGAACGAAAGAGCCGTGAGCCTTGGCTGCACCGGAACGCATTTTGTCACGCCAAACGGGCTTTTTAGAGAGGAGCATTATACCACAGCCCACGATATGGCACTCATAGGAAGAGCCTTCTTCTCCCACGACATACTCGCGAAAATGGCAAGCACCCCTTCGCTTACCATACCCGCAAGTGATGTTCACGAGGAGCATGTTCTTCACTCAAAGAATAAACTCTACAAAGGCGGAGAGTATGAATATTCTTCGCTTGTAGGTTCAAAGACAGGCTTTACCAGCCCTTCAAGACAAACACTGGTATCCTGTGCCGAGAAGAACGGAATAAGGCTTGTGGCCGTGGTCCTTAAGGAAGAAAGTCCTTCACAGTTTTCGGATACCGTAGCACTTTTTGATTACGGCTTTTCTTCCTTTTCACTCATCGACCCTTCCGAATATGAAACAAAATATCACATAAGCAATTCAAGCTTTTTCAATTCCGGAAACGGGATCTTCGGAAGCACTGCCCCCCTGCTTTCCACATCACCGTCTTCCGTCATCGTAATGCCTGCGGATATTTCTTTTTCCGATCTGGATTCAGGCATAAGCTATGAAAACTTAAATGACGGCAGCCTTGCAAAGATAGAATATAACTATAAAGGCGTGTACTTAGGCTGCACCGATATCATCCCCGGGCCCTATCTTGTTACGGATATTGATTTCGAAAGAGCACTTTCCAACGGTTCGCCTCTTTCCGCAAACGAAACGGCAAAAGATCATATAAAGAAATACGGTTCCGTATCCTCCAATGAAGAAGAAAAAAAAGAGGTATACGTAAACGTATATCACGTGATAGGCTGGATCGCAGGCTGCGCGGCTGCTGTGATCGTATTAAGTATATTCTGGGCATATTTTAAAAAATATCTCAGACACAGGCGTAAAATAAACAAGATAAAAAAAGCCAGGGAAGGCAGCATCAAAAGCCGTGCCGCATTAAGGCGAGGATACAGAAAACATCACTCCGGGAAAGCATATCTGACGAAGAAAAACGAGAATGATACAGCTAAAAGAAAACGCCCCGTCTCCCATACTGACAAACGGGATAACGGGGAGGTAAAAAACAACCGCGATAATTTTAAATTTCCTTATTGAACACCTTACCTGCTCAGCCTGAATACTGCTTGCAGTAATTCTCTATAAGCGTCTGCGATCTTGAAAAGCAGTCTAAGAGCCTTTCCGAAAACGCACCTGCTTCACCGTTCATTATCATGCTGTATGCCTTCTTCATATCGAAGGCATCACGGTATGTCCTTTCACTTATAAGCGAATCATAGGAATCTGCCAGACCCACTATCTGTGCCTCTACGGGTATATTCTCTCCCTTTAAATGCTCGGGATAACCGCTGCCGTCAAAACGTTCATGATGATAACGGCAGATGTTATAGCTTATTTTTATATATTCGGGAGACTGCAGTTCTTCTATCTGTCTTAAAATCTCACAACCAAGTGTTGTGTGGGATTTTACCACCTCGAATTCATCGGGAGTGAGCTTTCCGGGTTTTAAAAGAACCGAATCGGGTATGGCTATCATACCTATATCATGAAGCGCGGAAGCACTGGCTATGACATCCACCTGCTCCGGGGTGATATTATAATCATCGGGATATATCTTCGTGATGGTCTCCGCGATCATACGGCTCATGCCCTTGATCTTTTTTATATGCGAGCTTGACTCCAGATTACGGAATTCCACTATGGAACTCATGACCTCGGTAAGCCTGTCGTTAAAAGCTTCCAGCTCCCTGTTCTTTTCCTGTATCTGAGCAGTCTGCGTGTTTATGATATCTTCAAGCTTTGCCTTGCTCCTGTAAACTTCAAGCACATTTTTTATTCTGGAAATAACAATAGCCGGGAGAAGAGGCTTAAGCAGCACCTCACTTGCGCCGTTATTATAACACTCCTCCACATAGCTGATATCCTCGTTGTCTATCAGCATAATAACAGGAATCCTCTTCGTAATGCCCTTTAATTTAAGCACCTTGAGCAGGGCTCTTCCGTCTATCACGGGCATGTGCATGTCTATCATAAGCAGCGCCACTTCCTTGTGGTGTGCCTGAAGATATTCCATTGCCTCTCTTCCGTTTGAAACGCTTGCCACGGTATGTTTTCCGTAGAGCATTTCCGAAAGCTGCATCCGGACTTCCTGTGCATCATCAGCTATAAGAATTGTATCTCTCATATAAACCTCTTACGCTCCCCTACTCTGATACGATACTCCTGCCCTTTGAAACATAACGTACGTTTCGAACATCTTCTTCCAGCAGCAGTTTATTATCACCTATCCTGACAAGTGTATTCCTGTAAACCATACCACTTACCAGTATATACAGTTCCTTACTGCTCTCAGCCTCGCTGTCCAGTCTCGCTTCCTCTTTGTTGATAAGCGAAAGTGTTCTCTTCATAGCCTCAAGCGCGTCCTCAAGCTTCAGGTATATGGGATTCATACGTCCCGATATGGAACCGAGCTTTCTCAGAATCGTATTCATACCTTCCCTGATGTTTTCTATCTCCTCCTCAGCCTTCTTACGACGCTGAACTATATCCTGATACTTCTTTGAATACTCATCCTTTACGCTAAGCTCCAGCTCCGTCCTTACTCCCGATTCACTTCCTACCTCAGACGCCTGTATTACCTTGCCTGCCCTTGCTTTTCCTCCGCATATCACCGAATGTCTTCCGCTTACCTTTATATTTCCTTTACAGAAAGCCATGGAATTAAGTATATATCCCGTTTCTATATCGTTTCCGGCTACTACCGTTGAGTGTTCTATAAAAGCGACGGTAACATTATTTCCGGCCTCTACGATACCTTTTTTATTTCCATTAATGCCCTTTTTTATGATCACATTCCTGCCGCTCTTTATCCTGGCCTCTTCCACGGAACCATCTATTATGACATCACCGCTTGCTTCAAGGACACAGTTCTCCAGGACACTTCCCGTGACATGAACAGAGCCGTCAAACTTTATATTTCCTTTAAGATAATCAAGGTTTCCGTCTATCACCATCATCTCAATGATGGATAAACGTTTGCCATCGCCTGTGAGGAAGCCTGTTTTTTCGGCCGTATAGGTCTTTCCATCCTTCTCGAGATGTATCCCTGATACGGCAAGATTAGGAATATCCTTTCCAAAATACCCCGGTATCGCTATGCCTGATACACAATACCCGTTTCTTCCGATCACAGCCTCGTGGTAATAAGCTACCTTATCTCCCTCCTTAACGGATGAAAACTCTCTCTGCGCACGGTAATCTATGCTCCCGTCAGCATTAACCTTAGGCTTGGAATTCATCAGCTCAGTAAAATATTCATAATAGCCGTCTCTGCCCTCTAAGGGTTCTTCACCTCTTGCCGCTTCATATTCAACTCCAACCTTAAGATCCTGCACTTCCAGCATTCCGGTGCATAGCCCGTAACTAATGCCATAAATTGCAAGAAGATTCTCAAGAGCAGTGAGTCCGAAGTATGCAGGCAGCGGTCTTGTGAGCTTAAAATAGGCACGCATAAGTCCGTCTTTTGTGTATATGTGTATCCCTGTTTCCTTATCCATTACATCAATGTCCAGAGACTTCTTATTTGTTTTATATTTTTCAATGAACAACTCTGCGCGCTTTTCTTTCATGTCGCTTAAGCTGTAAACAAGACGGGCATAGTTGATCACATCCAGCTTCTCCATGAGCCCCAGACGTATCTCTCTCATCTGTTTGTCACGGTAGAACTTGTTTGCATAGAAGGATACATCCAGTCCCTGCTCAAGACCTATACGTATTTCCTTCATCTGCCTGAACATCATCTCTGCACTGTCATATTTTGTGACATCCACCCCGTGCTCAAGGCCTATGCGTATCTGTGTTAACTGGTTAGGGGAGTAAAGTTTTGTATCATAATCCTCTATGGTCTTCTGCTTTACGTCTTCCTTAAATTCGGATACCATCCCCTCATTGGCAAGATCTTTTAAGAGCTCTTTATATGCCTCATTTACACCGCTCTCAAGGGAAGCTTTGTTCTCTCCGGCAACATCATTCTCGGAAGCAGACGCAGAAAAAACACCTCCCGCGACCGGCAGATCTTCCTTCTTTTCATCATTCTTATTCTGAGCTTCCTGAACGTCATCAAGAAGGCTTATGAGATCTTCTTCCCCGAAGAGCTCATCAAGCTCATCAGTGCTGCCCAATACTCTCTACCTCCCGGAATATATTCTTTCCCGTCTTTGAGTTGATAAAGTTCCTAAACTCTTCTTCCTTATCCTTAAAAGCTGTTCTGAAAAGAACCTGTCCGTGCTCCGGCATTCCCGGCGCCTTAAGTATCAGTATGTATTCGTCATCTGTCACATAAGCTCTGTCTATGGTCGAATACTTAAATGAAAAATCGGTTTTGTTTACCTTTACTTTTATATTATCGGAATAAAAATCCACAAGCATCACGATCACATCGCCGTGTTCATCCTTAAGCCGTCTGAAATCTACCCACTGCCTGAAGGAATAACCGAAAAAGACCATGAACAGAAAATATAATGTTAACACCATCAAAACGGATGTAAGGACCCTGCTTCCCGTAAATATAAGTGCCGCCACCGAAAGTATAAGGAACACAAACGTAAGCACAAGGGAGATAAGCCTTAGTTTCTTCTGCGTTTCCTTAAAACAGCACCTGAAATACTGTCCGTGAAGCTTTTTCGTAAGTATGAACTTATTTGAGTAGAAGAGCTTCGCCATCAGCTCTCTGACCTCCCGGCCGCAGCGGTACTCTTTCTGTGCTTTTCCTTTAAGCTTGCAAATTCCTCTTTGGTGATCACGGAGGAGTGGATCTCAGCGTATACACCGCCCTGTTCTCCGTTCTTTATTTTAAGCCCCACTCCCACATGTCCGTGTTCCGGACATACGGCAGCCGCATGCATCACTTTTCCCGGATTTCCAAACCATCCGATACGTCTCTTTAAGGCCTTTGTGCACAGTGGACATCTGATCGTCATTATACCGGGTGTATTAAGTATATCTTCTTTTGTTTCGTATGCAGGGGAATACCAGATATTTCCGGCTTTATCATCAAGCTTGAGCCCCCTGGCTTCTTCCGGCAGATGGTAAAGGTCGTAGGAATATACACTTTCGAGTATATCCTCCGGGATGATCTTAAGTATCTTTGAAGTGTAATACGCATCGCTGTATGCCCTGTGAAATGGAACATCACGTATGATATTCTCTGCAGTCACGGCATTTTCCAGCGAAATCTGCCCCCCTTTTGATCTCAGTCTGGAATACTGTTTCTGTACATCAATATATTTTAAAGGCCTGTCGGAAAGAGCTTCCATCCCGTAATAGGCCATATTTCTCTGAAGCTCCATCAGATCCTGGTTTCCCCATGTACAGAATCTCACATCCTTCCCGCACCATCTGAGGAAATCCCCGGCTGCATCTTCAAAGTTCATGCCTCTGTCCAGCTCTCCGGGCTTAAGCGCCAGCATCTTTACGATACGTCTGTTAATGCGGTCATAAAACTGCGGTTTTATCAGCCTGTTATATTTGGATACCAGGTTCCTTTCACTGTTTAACTTCACAGCACCGATCTCAATGATCTCAAAGGGGAGGATCTTCTTTTGCTCTTCACTCACCCCCTCAGGCTGGTTCCATTCCAGATCAAAAACTATATAATCCATAGCCGTTCCAGTTTACCATAATTTTTGTCAATAATAAAGCATAACAGACAAATATAACATCCGATCACCCTCACCCAGGAAAAAGAGCCGGAAGAATGATTCTTCCGGCTCCTGTAATTATTCACACTGTTTTCATTATCCGCAAAGATCAGATCTTATCATTATCATCAAAAGGATCTCCGCACTCAGGGCAGAATTTGGGAGGATTCTTAGGATCCTCGGGCTCCCATCCGCACTTATCGCATCTGTAAAGAGGCGCGCCCTCAGGCTTCTTCTCTCCGCACTCTGCACAGAACTTGCCGCCGTTTACCTTTCCGCATTTAGGGCAGGTCCAGCCGGCATCACTATCAGGTTTCTTCTCACCGCACTCTGCGCAGAACTTGCCGGTGTTACCGGTCTTTCCGCACTTTGCGCAGGTCCAGCCGCCTGCTGCCACTCCGCCTGCCACCATAGGTGTGGGAGCATTCTGTGCGGACTGCTGCTGTCCTGCCATAGCGGCAAGATTTGTAAGATTAGCTCCGCCCGCATTCTGTGCAAAGCCCATTCCCATAAAACCTGTCATTGCACCTGCGGAATTATTTGCAGCATCACGCATAGCATCTGCGGTAGCAGCTGTCATGGTACCGGCCATCATAGCTGCGCTGCTTCCCATTGCGGAAGCCCTCTGCATATCCTGGATCATCTTCATGTCTTCCGGTGTAAGTGTCGGAGGATTCATGGTGATGGTCTCTATAATTATGCCTCTCTTCTGGAGCCACCTGTCGGTAAGCTCTTTGTTCATGGCATCCTTAAGCTCTGATGTATGTCCCGGTATCTGGTTCGGACGAAGCTCAAGATTTGCAACCTCTGCAAGGCCTCTGCCGAGAACGTCTACGAACTCAGCCTTTAACTGGGCATCTATCTTATCTCTTGTATATGAACCCCTTATATTGCCGGCAACATTAATATAAAAAGCTATGGGATCTGCGATCCTGTAGGAATAAATACCGTTACAGCGCAGGTTCACATCCATATCAAGACCGATCTTTGCGTCTACAGCTCTGAACATCACGGGATTAGGTGTGCCGAATTTATTGTCCATTATCTCTTTTGTGTTGAAATAATAAACCTTCTGTACTCCGGGCACCTCTCCGCCGAAAGCCGTCCTGTCTAAGAACGCCTTAAAGGAATCAACTATACCCTTGCCAAGTCCGCCGTAAAATACACTGGGCTGGGATGAAGAATCAAAGATGAATTCGCCGGTCTCTGCGCATACTTCCTTCACCTTTCCCCCATCAACTATGATCATACACTGACCGTCATTTACCGCGATACGCGAACCGTTCTGTATGATATTGTCATCACCCTTTGTATTAGAGCTCCTTCCGGAAGTCTTCTTTTTTCCTTCCGTCATAAGCACGTTCATGTCAAGTGAATCGCAGTAGAAGTATTCAAGCCACTGGTTTGCCAATGTCCCGCTGCCTGCTGCCAAAGCTGCACTGATAAGTCCCATCGCCTTCTCCTTTCCTGTTCCCTCAATATTTATTGTTAAGCCGCCATGCCCCCTCCGGAGCACCGCAACTATGATGTAATATTATATCACAGTTGCTGAGCTGTCTACCATCCGGACGTTACACTTTTGACACCTTTACTCCTATCTGATAATAATCAAAGCCATATTTCTTTGCGGTCTTTGATCCGTAGATATTTCTCCCGTCAAATATCACCGGCTGCTTCAGATCCTTCTTTATCTCTTCGAAATCAGGGCTTCTGAATTCCTTCCATTCCGTTACGAGTATGAGACCGTCCGCATCCTTCAGAGCATCATATTTTCCGTCCACATACTCAACGGCATCATTATCTTTAAGATAGCAGGTCTTTGCCTCATTCATAGCCTTTGGATCGTAAGCCCTTATCTTAGCTCCCGCTTTTGTCAGATCATTTATTATTGTTATGGCGGAAGCTTCTCTCATATCATCGGTATCCGGCTTAAAGGAAAGTCCCCATACCGCAAATGTTTTTCCTGTAAGATCTTCTCCGAAATGTTCTTTTACCTTATCCGCTATCACATGCTTCTGCTCATGATTCACGTCTTCCACCGCTGTAAGGAGCTTTGCCTCATAGCCGTGTTCTCCGGCGGAACGTATAAGAGCCTTTACATCCTTGGGGAAGCAGCTGCCGCCGTAGCCGCAGCCGGGATATATGAAGCTGTAACCTATGCGCTTATCGGAGCCTATGCCCTTACGCACTTTATTGACATCCGCGCCCACCTGTTCACAGATCCTGGATATCTCGTTCATGAAGGATATCTTCGTTGCAAGAAGGGAATTTGCAGCGTACTTTGTCATCTCCGCGCTGGCAACGTCCATTATAATGAAATTGTCCGTATTCAGCACATAATGCCTGTAAAGTTCCTGCATCACTTCTGCGGCGTTTTCATTATCAACTCCGATAACGATCCTGTCCGGTCTCATGCAGTCGGATACAGCCGAACCCTCTTTTAAGAATTCGGGATTGGATATCACATCAAAGGTAAGATCAGAGCCTCTCTTATCAAGCTCTTCCTGTATCTTTGCCCTGACCTTTCCTGCAGTACCCACAGGCACTGTGGATTTATCCACCACATACATGTGATGGCTCATATGTTTCCCGATGCTTTCCGCCACGGAAAGAACATATTGAAGATCGGCCGAGCCATCCTCTCCCATAGGTGTCCCCACAGCTATAAAACAGATATTGCACTTTTCAAGCGCTTCCTCTATCTTAGTGGTGAACTTAAGCCCGCCGGCTTTATGATTTTTTAATACAAGCTCGGAAAGTCCAGGCTCGTAGATGGGAATGATCCCCTCTTCAAGCCTCTTTATCTTTGCCTCATCCACATCCACACACCATACGCTGTTTCCCATATCAGCAAAACAGGTGCCTGTCACAAGTCCGACATATCCGGTTCCTATAACCGCTACTTTCATATCAATCTTCCTTTCCTTTCATACTCTTATTTTCCGGCTGCCATCACGCGTTCTGTCAGTTCTGCATCCATCTCGCCATTTCTGTGCATTGAGAATTTATCCATAGGATAATCATTTAAGTTTTCTATAACCTTTTTGTCTGCAGCTGCTGCAAGGAGCGCGTTACGCGCTTTTGTGATCTCCTGTTCGGTCTTATGCTTTGAGGGGCCGCCCACACATCCGCCTTCGCAGACCATGCCTTCAATGAAATCCTCCTGGAGGCGTCCGTTCTTAAGTAACATCAGGGCCTTTCTGCACTCATCTCCGCCTGCTGCCTTATGAAGCTTTAAGTCATCCGTACTCTCGCCTCTCTCATGCATGCACTCTATCACGGCATCCGCAACGCCACCGCTGGAAGCAAAGCGCTTTCCGAATACCGTCGCTTCCTGATATTCTCCCTCTGCAGGCACAAGCTCCACATCCCTTGAACGTAACAGGGTGGTGAATTCACCAAAGGTCATCACGTAATCCGCATTATCGGGAACCGACTTATCAAGAGCTTCCGATTTCTTTGCCACGCAGGGACCTATGAATACGGTAACACAGCCCGGATGCGTAAGCTTTAAATATCTTGATATCGCGCACATAGGCGAAATAATTGATGACATATTTTCCTCAAACTGCTCGGGGAAATGTTTCTTTAACATATTTATAAATGCAGGACAGCAGCTGGTGGTCATCTTCCTGCCTTCCTTCTTTGCATCGCTCCACTCAAGGGATTCATATGCAGCAGTCATATCACCGCCGAGTCCAACCTCGACCATATCGGAAAAACCGGCCTTCATAAGAGCCGCACGGATGGATGCGAGATTTATCTCCGCACCAAACTGTCCTTCTATTGCAGGTGCTACCATGGCGATCACTTCTTTTCCCGCAAGTATATCCTCGATGAGGGGAACCAGATACGACTTCATGCCTATAGCACCGAAAGGACAATTGTGTACGCAGTGCCCGCAGTTTATGCACTTTTCCTCGTCTATCTTGCATAAGCCGTTCTCATCGTAAGTAATGGCGCCCACAGGGCAGGCCTTTTTGCAGGGCCTCTCCAGATGAACTATCGCGCTGTAAGGGCAGGCTTTAGCACACATACCGCATTCCTTACATTTTGCGGGATCGATATGCATATGTGAGTCACCCGGTGAGATAGCCGAAAAGCGGCAGCTATTTATACATGCCTTTCCCATACAGAAACGGCAGTTATCGGTAACGGAATATGCGGAGAGCGGGCACTCATCACATGCCGCATCAATGACCTGCACCACATTTTCGGAATCCGGATTGGATGATACATTCTGACCGCAGGCAAGACGTATCCTTTCCCTTACTATCTCCCTTTCTTTATAAATACAGCAGCGGAACTGAGGCTTAGGTCCCGGAATTATCTTATATACCAGTTCGTTCTTTGTCTCTTCCGTGAGATTTTTCTGCCATGCGAGCCTGCACACTTCTTCTATGACCATGTGCCTGAAGCTCACTATCCCCTTATCATTTGTGATCATAAATACCTCCTCTTTCCTGCATCTTCATTCCATTCATGCGCCGTGATCACTAACGCAGATTCACCTTTTTTCTCCAGTATATACCGTAGTGTCTCACCGCGAAGCGAAGCATCCATGCCAAGAAATGGCTCATCCAAAAGGTAAATATCCGCAGGATGCATCATCGCGCGCACTACAGCCACTCTCCTCTTTTCCCCGCCTGAAAGATCTTTAACCTTTCTGCCTATACGGTCCTTGGGAAGAAGCTTTTCAAGCTCACGCGCCGCATCATCCTGCGATATTTCTTCCGTAGCCAGGCAGACATTATTCACGGCATTGAATTCCGCGCATAGCCTGTCTTCCTGAAATACCATGGACATCCGCATATCATCCGGTGCATTCCTCTCACCGGAATCGGCTTTTTCAAGACCTGCGATGATATTTAAAAGAGTGGTCTTTCCCGCCCCGCTCTCACCGCAAAGTATAATGAAATCACCATCGTCTATCATTATATCAAAACCTTCGAAGATATGCTTCTCTCCAAAGCATTTTGATATGTTTTTTAATTCTATCATAAGCTCCTGTCTCCGGGTTCAAGCTTTTTTAGAAGATATTTCATGACCCATCTTATGATGGCAGCAGTTATCACCACCGCCGCAGTCCATGCGAGGACCTCATCAGTAGCAAGATATATCTTCCCCCTGTACATGCCGTTACCTATCGTGCCCAAAGGCTGGCCTATCACCTCGGCAGCCACTCCGCTCTTAAAACTCATACCAAGTGAATTCTCAAGTGCCGCCGTAAGATGCGGCCACAGCCCCGGAAGTATTATATATTTAAAGCGTTTCCCAAAGGATATATTAAAAATCTCCGCCATTTCCTCCATGTCACTGTCCGCTGCCTTAAGCCCCTGAAGCAGGCTTAAATACACTACCGGAGCAGTAACAAAAAAGCTTATGATAAGTGATACAAAACCGTTGCCCGCACTTATCAGCACAAGTATTATGAATGCAGCCACGGGTATGGTCTGCATCGTGCGCATGAGCATTCCGATAAACACCTCCGCCTTTTCTTTAAGCGAAGATATCACAGCAGCCGCAGCCCCCGTAAAACTTCCCAGAGCAAATCCACACAATATAAAAAGCGTACTTTTAAAAACTGAAGGAATGAGCACACCTTCTTTTAAAAGTCTCACATATGAAGTAAAAGTTTCTGCCGGAGAAGCTATGACCAGAGGATTATTAACGAGAAAAGAAAGCAGCTGCCATACTGCGATCCAGAATACGACAGCTGCGGGTTTTAAATATTTATTCATTGATAAAGTAAAAATCTTCACCCGGAAGAGTTCCGCCCACGGATGCGGGATCCGCATCAAAGAGCACCTTCAGATATCCGGAAAGCTGCGTTTTCATATCTGTTCCTTCCACACAGCTGATGGCGCAATAAGGAAGAGCAGCCTTTGCAACAGGTTCCTTTTCGATAATGCCGTATGAAGCCACTAAAGCGGCGGTTCCATCCACGTCGGAAGCAGCCTTTGCAGCGCTCGCCTCATGGTCATTCATAAAAGCTTTTAATTCCTCTTTATTGCTTTCCGCAAATGCCGCATTTACCACAGTAACACCGGTGAGGAGCCTTGAGCCTCCGTTTACATCATCTCCAAGACCGGCCCATGCATCCGAAAGAGTAAACACGGAACGCACATTTTCATTGCTCTTCTGACATACCGTGGCAAAAGGTTCAGGAAGGACCGCGATCTGCTGCGGATCCTCTGCAAGCACCGCTGCCACCTCTGTTGCCTCGGGATGAAATTCAAGCTTTGCGTCTTCAATACCGTACTGATCAAGCAGATATCTGAGAGCATACTCCGGAGTAGCACCCTGACCTGTAAGCACCACCTTCTGTCCCGCAAGATCCTCTATTCCATCTATATCATCCCTGCCGCTAAGTACTTCAAGCACGCCTCCGGTATTGATATCAAGCACCTTCACGCCGCCTTCAGTCTTATTGTAGAGAATGGCCGCCATATTCGCAGGAACCATAACGATATCATAATTGCCGTTTATCATCCCGGCAGCAAGCACGGATGGATCTGTCTCCATTGTAAACTCATACTTACCGGCAGTGGTGCCTGCCTCCGCTTCGGACATCATGTTAACAATACCCATTGTTGTAGGCCCCTTAAGCGATCCCACTCTGACAGCCGTCAGTTCTTTTTTACCGCAGGCTCCCGCAAAAAGAGATAATATAAGTACCGCTGCGGTAAATACGGTTATCAGTCTTTTTTTCATGATCTGTTCCTTCTTCCGTTATTATTTTTCTTTAGCCCGGATCTTAAAGCATGTGCGCTCTTAATTCTTCAGCGCTTTCAGATGAAAGATAAGCAGGAGCGATATCAAACATTGTCTTTCCGCCGCTCATGCCCTCAGCATTCATCCTTGCCGCAGCCCTTGCAACAGCGGCAAGGACAGAGCCGGTGAACTCAGGGTTAGAATCAAGCTTAAGTGAATACTCGATCACATGCTTGTTATCTCCCGTGGAGCCGGAATAGATCACGGAACCGCCGTGAGGAAGCTTTCCATGATCCCTCTTCATCTCTTCTTCGCTTATAAAATTAACCGTGGTGTCATAATCAGCGAAGTAATTGGGCATCTCTTTTATTTCTTTCTCGATGCGTGCCTTATCAGCGCCGTCTTCAGCCACCACATAGCATTCTCTTGTATGCTTTTCCCTGGTGGTAAGCTCCGGATCTTTGCCTTCCCTTACAGCCTGCAGGGAAGCTTCCACGGGCACGGTATACTGTCTTGCATCCTTTACACCTTCTATCCTTCTTATGGCATCGGAATGACCCTGGCTTACACCTCTTCCCCAGAAAGTATAATCTTTTCCGCCGGGAAGTACTGAATGTGCATAAAGCCTGTTTAATGAAAACATTCCCGGATCCCATCCGCAGGATATCACACCTATCTTTCCTGCTGCCTTTGCCGCTGCATCCACTGCCGCAAAATGTGCAGGTATGTTTGCGTGCGTATCAAAGCTGTCCACCACATTAAAAAGCTTTGCATACTCGGGAGTCATCTTCGGAAGGTCTGTCGCTGAACCTCCGCATATAACAAGCACATCTATATCTCCCGTCATATTCTTAAGATCATCCGTGCTGTAAACCTTCGCCCCGGATACAGTCTTTACAGAAGAAGGATCCCTTCTTGTAAATACTCCCACAAGCTCCTCGTCGGGATTTGCATTTACCGCCTTCTCCACGCCTTTTCCAAGATTACCATAACCTAAAATACCGATTCTAATACTCATATAGCCGCTCCTTTATGTGTTAGTTATAACTACCGAAGAATGATTATATCACTTAAAAGCATTAAAAAACAGGATCATCACTCCAGACCTGAAACAGCGATGATCTTAAGCAGCTGTTCTTCATCTGTCATATAACTTTTATCGATGAACCATATCTGGCCGCTTCCCATGCAAATACCTTGCCCGTTATAAAACATATCCTTGCAGGTCTCATTTTCCATTTCTGCCCTGTCGCTTTCACTTATGGTCTTACCGTTCATATATGCAAGGAATTCCTCTTCGCTGTTTATTACCTTATCCGGATACATTGTAATGGGATAATTGATGAGTACGGCGATCGTCTCCCAGTCACCGTCAAGATATGCCTGCTTTACATTTTCGGCAAATGCTTCCACTATCCCGCTGTCCAGGGTCGTAACACCGCTGTAATATCCTGCATCATCAGAAGTTACATCTTCTCCGTACGCTTCCGGCATCATATCATCTCTGTAAAACAGGCTGTCATCTCCCGCATGATCCACGTCATCGATCCAGTGAAGGGCACCATCCTCAAGATAAAATTTTCCGGTACCGTTCTCATATTCGATCACGCTGCTGTCATTGCCGGCTTCATCAAAGGTAATGGTGGAGCGGACACAGTCAGCATATACAAGGCTGCCATCCTCTGCTGCAGTGGCCGTAAGATCCCATGCAGCCATTTCCGCATATGAGGAAGACCATCTGATCTCCACGGTATAGCTTCCTGCATCCTCCTTTGTAAAAGTTATATTTCCCCTGCCTGCTATCGATTCAACATAGGTACCCTCATAATCGGGTGCATCCGCCGTTTCGCTTCCTGCTTCTGTCTTATCG